>JBNMLI010000090.1:0-6316 GCA_050874765.1 Alistipes sp. | reverse complement strand
TCTCGGCAGACTCCTACAACGATACGATTTGGTTTGCACGACTGGGCAACGGCTCGCTCGGCGGCAAGGCTCGCGGTCTGGCATTTATGAACCACATACTGCAAAAGTATAACCTCTACAACGAGTGGCCCGATGTGCGTGTGCTTGTTCCGCGCACACTCGTCATTACGACCGAGTATTTCGACCGCTTCATCATCGAAAACGGCTTGCAGTATGTTATCAACTCCGACATCTCCGATGCCGAAATCCTCTCGGAGTTCGTCGCCTCGCGCCTGCCGCAGGAACTGACCGACGCACTGCGCATCTTCATACGCCACGTTCGCAAACCGCTCGCCATACGCTCGTCGTCGAAACTTGAAGACTCCTACTATCAGCCGTTTGCGGGTATCTATTCGACCTATATGATTCCGCACACCGAGAACGAGGACCAGCAACTGCGCCTGCTCTCGAAGGCGATAAAGAGCGTCTATGCCTCGGTCTATTTCGCATCGTCGCGTGCCTACATAACCGCCACTGCCAATGTGATTTCCGAGGAGAAGATGGCGATTGTCATCGAGGAGATTTGCGGCTCGGAGGATTCGGGCTACTACTTCCCGACGCTCTCGGGTGTGGCACGCTCGCTCAACTTCTATCCGATAGGCTACGAGCAGGCGGAGGACGGCATAGCCAAGGTCGCTTTCGGCTTGGGCAAGGCGGTGGTCGATGGCGAACAGGTACTGCGATTCTCGCCCAAGTATCCGACGCACGTTTTGCAGACCTCGACACCCGCACTCGCCATGCGCGACACGCAGCAGGTGATGTACGCGCTGAATCTGAAACCCGAGAAGTTCAAGACCTCCATCGACGATGCCGTGAACCTCGAACGGCTCAACATAGCCGATTGTGCGCGCTCCCGCAATCTGCGCCACGTCGCCTCGACGTGGGATATGCAGAGTATGCGTATGGTCGATTCGGCTTTGGCTGACGGAATGAAGGTCATCACCTTCGCCCACATACTCAAATACAACACCTTCCCGCTTGCCGAAATTCTCACGCGACTGCTCGAAATCGGTCAGCGCGAGATGAAGTGCTGTGTCGAAATCGAGTTTGCCGCCGACCTCGATACGGGCGACAACTATAAAATTTTCAACCTCCTGCAAATCCGACCGATAGCCGACGGCAACGGTGCGGTTGCGGTCGATTGGTCGAAAATCGATACCTCCGATGCTCTGATTTCCGCCAACAGCGCACTCGGTACGGGTGCTGTCGAGGGAGTGAGCGACATAGTCTATCTGCGTCGCGAGACATTCAATCCTGCCGACACGGGCAAAATGGCAGACGAGCTGACGCGCCTGAACGAGCAGATGCGCAACCTCGGTCGCGGCTATGTCCTCGTGGGCTTCGGTCGCTGGGGGTCGAGCAACCCGTGGTTGGGTGTGCCGGTCAAGTGGAGCGACATCTCGGAGGCGAAGGTGATTGTCGAGTGCGGATTGGACAATTTCCGCATCGAGCCGAGTCAGGGAACGCACTTTTTCCAGAATATGACCTCGTTCGGCGTGGGCTATATGACCGTCAATCCCTACGCGGGCGACGGCACGCTCGACTTCGAGCGACTGGACGCGATGCCTGCCGAGAGCGAGTCGCAATATATCCGCCATGTGCGTTTCGAGCGGACGCTCGAAATCTGCATCGACGGCATCGGCAACCGCGCAATCGTGAAATAGAGCCGAATTTGCAGGCGCAATAACTACAAAAGGGTAGCCTCCCGCGTGCAGAATACCGCATTGTGGTGAGGCAGTTATTAAATAATTTAGTATCTTTGCAACTGTTAAAGTTATGGTTAGATGAGCAAGAGTTTGCGATATGCGGTTCTCGTGATGCTGTCTTTGCTTTTTGTCGGGCAGTCCCATGCCGCCGTGCGCACTTACAGCGTGGGCGGACGGGTGCTCTCGGGCGAGGATAAGAAACCGCTTCCTGCCGTTGTCGTTATGATTGACGGCGGCGACAACTGGGCGGTGAGCGACGGCAACGGCGAGTTTCGCCTCGATAACGTACATTCGGGTCGACACATGATAGTGATGCAGTTGCTCGGCTTTGTCGAATACAAACTCGCAATAGACGTTGCAGGCGACATCGACAATATCGAGGCTCTGTTGCGGGCGGACAATCTCAAAATCGACGAAGTGGTCGTAACCGCACAGAACAAAAGCGGCGGAATGTCCACCGACCGTATAATCGGCAAGAAGGCTCTCGAACATCTGCAAATGAACAGCGTGTCGGACGTGGCTTCGTTGCTGCCGGGTGCCGCGACCGCCAATCCCGACCTTACCTCCAACAACATCATCTCCATTCGCGACGGCGGTGTTACGGCGGGTAATGCTTCGTTCGGTACGGCTATCGAGGTCGATGGCGTGCGCCTCTCGTCCAACGCTTCGTTCACCTCGCCTTCGGGTGTCGGTACGCGCAATGTCGCCACCGCCAATGTCGAGTCGGTCGAGGTCATATCGGGCGTGCCGTCGGCAGAGTACGGCGATGTCGGCTCGGGTATCGTCAAGGTCCATACCGCCAAGGGTCGCACACCGTGGAATATAGTCCTCTCGACCAATCCGCGCACCAAGTCGGCTTCGCTCGCCAAGGGTTTCGCGCTGGGCAAGGGTCGCGGTACGATAAATGCGAGCCTCGAATATGCCTACGCCACCAAAGACCTCATGTCGCCATACGAATCCTACACGCGCCGCGGCATTACGCTCGCCTACAACAACACCTTCCGCAAGGTGTGGCGATTCAGCTTGGGCGTTACGGGCAACATAGGCGGTATGAATACCAAGAGCGACCCCGATGCCAATACGGGTCGCAAGGAGCGCGACCGCGACAACTCGGTGCGTGTGCGCACGTCGCTCGAATGGTTGCTCAACCGCAGTTGGATTACGAATGTGGTAGTAGAGGGGTCGGCAAGTTATGCCGACAATAAAAATACGCTGGTCGACCCCGTTTCGACAGGCTCGAAACAGCCCGCCGCCCACTCCACCGAGCAGGGCTACGCCTTTGCCGATATTCTGCCCGAGCAGTTCACGCGCCGTCGCTATATCGATTCGCGCGAGTTGGACTACAACGCCAAGGTGCGTGCCACTTGGAATCGCAAGTGGGGCGATGTGCGCAGCAACCTGAAATTGGGCTTCGCGTGGACGGCAAACGGCAACGTCGGTCGCGGCGAGTACTACGACAAGCCCGCCTACGCTCCCGACGGCTACCGCCCGCGTCCGTACAGCGACTATCCGTTTATGCACAATCTGGCTCTCTTCTTGGAGGAGAAAATCTCGGTGCCGCTCGGTCGCGAGGACTTTGTACTGCAAATTATGGCGGGCTTGCGCGGCGAAAAGACCATTATCCGCAACGCCTCCTACCGCCATACGACGACACTCTCGCCCCGACTGAATGCCAAATTGCTTCTGGGCGAACACGTTACACTGCGCGGTGGCTGGGGCTTTGCCGAGAAGTTGCCTTCGTTCTATATCCTCTACCCGCAACAGCAGTACCGCGATATTCGTGTCTTCGACGCTTCGTTCGGCGGCAACAACAACGCCTACGCCTTCTATACCGAGCCTTACAAGCAGTCGTTCAATCCTTCGTTGCGCTGGCAACGCAACCGCAACTCCGAGGTGGGCATCGACCTGCATTGGGGCGAGATGTCGGTTTCGCTGACGGGCTATTTCAACAAGACGCGCCTGCCCTATAAAATTACGACCGAGTACGCGCCATTCACCTACCGAGTCAGCCAAAAGCCCGACGACTATACATTCCCGACCAAGCCCGAGTTCCGCATCGACCGTACGACGGGCATAGTTACTGTGCGCGACAGCGAGAATCCGTCGGCAGGGTGGACGCAGATGCAGACCGTGGTCGAGAATACGACCTTTGTCGGTACAACCAAGCAGGACAACGGCTCCGATGTCGAGCGGTGCGGTGCGGAGATGGTCATCGACTTCCCGCAAATCAACGCAATACGCACGCAATTCCGCTTGGACGGTGCCTACAACTATACCAAATATATCAATACCGACCTCGCGTGGTACTATCCGCAGAACGTAACGGGCTATACCGACAACAAAAAGTCGTACCCGTATGTCGGCATCTATGTCAATACGCCGACCACCTCTGCCACCTACAACGGCCGTAAGACGCACACGTTGAGTATGAACCTGACAAGCACCACCCACATACCCGCCATTCGTATGATTATCACTCTGCGATTGGAGGCTATGCTGGTCAAGCGCGTGCAAAATCTGTCGTGGTATAAGGGTGCCGAGTATGCTTTCAACGTGTCGGCGGACAGCAAAACTCCAATCGGCGGCAGCGTGGCTGCGGGCAACAACTACACCGCCATACGCCCGCTCTACTATATGGATACAGCCGGCAACATACACCCGTTCACGGACGAGGAGGCCGCCAAGGCGGAGTCCTCGAACCTCATACTGCGTTCGAACAACACCTACCAGTACAACCGCGACGGCTACGACCCCTACTTCTCTGCCAATTTGAGCATTACCAAGGAGTTCGGCGACCACGTTTCGCTGTCGTTCTATGCCAACAACTTCACCAACTCGCGTAAGGCGGTGCGCTCCTACGCTACGGGTGTGGCGGCGATATTCACGCCCGACTTCTACTACGGACTTTCGTTACGACTGAAATTTTAACAGATGAGAACAACTATTCGACATATCGGTTTTGCGGTTGCGACAATCCTCGGCGCAGTGCTGATGCTCTCGGGCTGTATGAGGCTCGATGCCGAGCGACAGTACGAGGCTTCGCTCCATAAGCTGGTCGTTACGGCGACCTATCCCGAGGGAATGGAATCGTTGGCACGCGACGGCGTTGCGGTGATGGCGATGGACGACAATATGGGTCGCTCCTACACCGCACCGACCACTCTGCAAGACGCCGCAGCGGGTGTCGTTACGGCAGAATTCCGCCTCTCCGAAGGGTTGTACAATGTTTCGCTTACCGACAGTCAGGGTCGCTACGCCATCAACGGCTCTGCCGACCAAGTGCGCCTGACGGGCGATGTCGCGCTCACGTTGCCGCTTGTCGGCTCTGCCACATCGGCGATTGTCATCAAGGAGGTCTATTGCGGCGGTTGCAAGAAATATCCGCAAGAGGGTACCTACAACTGCGACAAATACATAATCCTCCACAACAACGACAGCGAAACCTGCTACTTGGACGGTCTGTGCTTCGGTATTATGGAGCCGTACAATGCCGAGGCTGCCAACGTGTGGATTAGTCGCGACAAGACGACGGGCGAAACCATCTATCCCGACTTCCTGCCCATCGGCGAGTGTATATGGCAGTTCGGCGGCAGCGGTACCGATTTCCCGCTGGCAAAGGGCGAGGACGCGGTCGTGGCAATCAACGGCGCAATCGACCATACGCTGCAATATCCCAATTCTGTCAATCTGAACAAGGCGGACTACTTCGTCTGCTACGCCCCTGTCTATTACACCAATACGATGTATCACCCCGCTCCGGGCGACCAAATCAGCCCGAAACGCTACCTCAATCTCGTGGTGAAACTCGGTCCGGCGAATGCCTACCCGATGTCGCAAACCTCACCCGGTGTGGTCATCTTCCGCGCCAAGGATTGCACAATCGAGGATTTCGTCAAGGGCGATGGCGTAATTGTCGAAAAACCGGGTTCGGCAACCATCAAGGTCGCCAAAATCCCCGTTGGCTGGGCTTTGGACGCTGTCGAGGTCTTCAACGGCTCGTCGAGCCAGAACAAAAAACGCTTCCCGCCACTGCTCGATGCGGGTTATGTCTATCAGACCGAGAGCCTTGTGGGTCATTCGCTTATCCGCCGCTACGACGAGCAGGCGAGTGCCGACGAGGGCTTCGCGATATATGTCGATACCAACAACTCGACCAACGATTTCTACGAATCCGACCATGCGTCGCTTAAAGACCAACAATGATGCGCACGAATCACTACATAGCACTGCTTGCCGCTGCCCTGCTCTGCATGGGCGCAGCGACCGTCGCATCGGCACAGGAGCGTTACGAGACCATCACGCGCCACAATATGTGGAATATGGGTGGTGGTGTGGCAGGTCTGCGTATGGACGAGCGGTCATCGTCGTTTGCCGAGGCTTACGCCACCAAGACCAACGGCTCGGTCAAACCGCCCTACCCTTCCCACGATTCGTGGAATTTCGGTGCGCAACTCCGTTCGGTCTACCACCTCAAACGGCTCTCGTTCGCAGGTGGTTTCGGCTACGACTATATGCTGGGCAACAAGATGTGCGGCTCGATGTTCACCCGTCCGGGTTACTATCCCGTCGAT
>JBNMLI010000089.1:0-6396 GCA_050874765.1 Alistipes sp. | reverse complement strand
GCCCAAAGCAACAAGCGCGACGAGGGCAAGGAGTTCGAGGTGCTGGTCGAGGGCGCGTCCAAGCGCAGCGACGAGCAACTCTGCGGCCGCACATCGCAGAACAAGATGGTCGTCTTCGACCGCGGCAACCACCACGCAGGCGACTACGTGCGCGTGCGCATCACGGGGTCGTCGCCCGCAACACTTTTTGGAGAAGAGATTTTATAGATAAACATACGATATGGCTTTACAATGTGGCATAGTCGGCCTTCCGAATGTCGGTAAATCGACTCTTTTCAACTGTTTGTCCAACGCCAAAGCGCAGTCGGCAAACTTTCCATTCTGCACCATCGAACCCAACGTGGGTGTCATCACCGTACCCGACGAGCGACTTGTTCGCCTCGCCGAAATCGACAAGCCCAAGCGCGTCATTCCGACGACCATCGAGATTGTCGATATAGCGGGTCTTGTCAAGGGCGCATCAAAGGGTGAGGGTCTGGGCAACAAATTCCTCGCCAATATCCGCAACACCAACGCCATAATCCACGTTCTGCGTTGCTTCGACGACGGCAACATCACCCATGTCGATGGCTCGGTTGACCCCGTGCGCGACAAGGGCGTCATCGACACCGAGTTGCAACTCAAAGACCTCGAAACGGTCGAAAACCGCATTGCGAAGGTTGCCAAGCAGGCGCAAACGGGTGGCGACAAGACCGCCAAGAAGCAATACGAGGTACTGCTCCGCTACAAGGAGGCTTTGGAGCAGGGTTTGAGCGCGCGCACCGTCGAACTCGACAAGGAGGAGCGCAAGGCTGTGAGCGACCTCAATCTGCTGACCGACAAGCCGGTGCTTTACGTCTGCAATGTCGATGAGAAGAGTGCCGTTTCGGGCAACGCCTACACCGAGGCTGTGCGCGCGGCTATTGCGGGCGAGAATGCCGAGATGCTGATTGTCGCAGCCGCCACCGAGGCAGACATCGCCGAGTTGGAGAGCTACGAGGAGCGCAAGATGTTCCTCGACGATTTGGGCTTGGCAGAGTCGGGCGTGAACCGCCTCATCAAGTCGGCATACAAGCTGCTCAACCTCGAAACGTTCTTCACCACGGGTCCCGACGAGTCGCGTGCATGGACCTACGTTCGCGGTATGAAAGCACCGCAGACGGCAGGCATTATCCACACCGATTTCGAGAAGGGCTTTATCCGTGCCGAGGTCATCAAGTACGACGACTACGTTACGCTCGGCTCCGAGAAGGCGTGCCGCGATGTCGGCAAAATCGGCATCGAGGGCAAGGACTACATCGTGCAGGACGGCGACATCATGCACTTCCTCTTCAACGTGTAGGCGACACGCTTTGCCACGACACACATGCGATACCAAAACGTAAAATCCGTTTTGGTATCGCTTTTTTATTGAGTGCAGCGGCAGCAAACGGCAATAAAAAAATTCGGACAACCTCTCGGCTGTCCGAATCCCACATATATTAACAATCAAAAACCTTCGCAACCTCCCCGACAAGCAAAGTTCGCTTTCGCGCCTGCATTTGCTTCCGCGTCCCACTTCTGCCTTCGCTTCCGCGTCCGCTTCCGCTCTCTTGCGTCCTTGCGCCCCTTTGCGCTCCTTTGCGCCCCTTGCTCCTCTTGGGCGGCTGCTTATGAAAAATTATTCCAACGCTGCGGCAAGAATCGAAATCGGGTGTTCCACACGCTTGTGTGCCGACATCTCAATCTGCCATTTGCAAGTCTCGCAATCGGTCGAAACCACATCGCAACCCGATGCCTCAATTTTTTGGAAGAGGCTCTCGCCGATTGCCTGCGATGTTTCGTAGTTCTCTTTCTTGAAGCCGTATGTTCCCGCAATACCGCAACATTGCGAATCCAGCACAACCAGCTCCACCGACGGAATCATCTTCAACAACTCAATCGAGTAGTATGCCCAGCCGAGTTTCTCCATGTGGCACGCCGTATGGTAAGCCACGCGCACTTTCGGTGCATCTTTGCGGAAATGGAGTTTCACCTCGCCCTTCTGCAACAGACGGTAGATGTAGCGTGTAGCCAACTCCACATCGTCGCGCACATCGGCATTGTCTATGCCGAGCAGGTGCGAATACTCGTCGCGCAGGGTGAATGTGCAGGTCGATGATGTCGCTATCACAGGCATATTGCGCTCCTTTACCGACTTGCGAATCGATGCCGTATTGACCTCCGCCTGACGCTTCGCCTGCTTGATAAAGCCGTTCGAGATGAGCGCGACGCCGCAGCACTTCTCCTTGTCGAGCAGTTGCACGCCTATGCCGAGGGCATTCATCACCTTCACAAGGTCCTTGCCGAGCGCAGGATTGTTGTAGTTCACATAGCAGCCGTGGAAGAAACTTACCTGCTGCGGGAACGCCGCCTGCGCCTCGCGCTGTTTGCGCCACCAACCCTCGAACGTACCCTGCGAGTACTTCGGGAATGTGCGTCGGTGGTCGATTTTCACCACTGCGTCCATCATCGCCTTGACGGGCTTCAACCCCACCGTGGCATTGACTATCGGAGCGACCTTCGTCGAGATGGAGCCGACCAAATCGGTATTGGCAAGTGCAAACTCGCGCAACCCCGGCCTCTTCTTGCTGTATTTTATGCGCGCCGACTGAATGATGTCGCCTATGCGCACATTCGACGGACACGCCACCTCGCAACGCTTGCAGTTAAGACAGTACTTCAACGCCTCGTCGTAGAACTCGGGACGTTTGAGTCGCAAACGCTCGCCGTCGGGACCCGACTGCTTCGGACCCGGATAGAGCGGATTGACCGCAGCAACAGGACAATAGACCGTGCAGACAGTACACTTTATGCACTGCTCGAAATTGTTTTCGCTATATTCCGTCATCATATAATTTCTTACTGCTTATTCAATATACAATCGGCGGCATACAACGCCGTCAGCATCGACACACCCGCGCCGCAACCCTCTGCCAAAGGATTGAAGCCCGCCAAACCTGCACCGATAACGTGCAGATTCTCAATCGCCTTACCGCCGCGCACGCCGTGCAACTGCTTGTCGGTGCGTACGCCGAAGCCCTCAAACGGCTGTCGTGCAAAGAAATTGCGGTCGTACCACTCGCCACGCGCGGTCGGAGCATCTACGTCCAAACCAAACAACGGCTCCTTGATGCACTCGCGCTCGGCAACCAATCCGCGACTGAAATAACTGCCCGTAGCAAGCACATATTCGTCCGCCACGAACGGAATGTCGCCGTGATTTACCGTATAGAGTGCCGCAATGCGCTCGCCCGCCTGCTCGTATCGCACTGCCGTGTCGCCGAGAAAATATGTTCCGCCCGCCTGCTCGAATGCGTGGCGCAGAGCCTTCTGCAACCGCAATCCGTTCACCGACGGCGGCAACGTGGCAACCAAAGCCACAGGGCGGCCAATCTGCTCCGCCAACTTCGCCACACCGTCCGTGCGCTCTATGCCGAGCAACGCTGGCAACAATACCGCCTCGCAATCGCCCATCTCCTTCTTTATGATTTGCGCCAACTCCGCCAGATTCTCATCGCGGTCGAATATGCGCGCGATATTTGCCGAACGCATCTCCGTAGGGTTGCGGCGTACCGCTTCGAGAGCCGCCGTGTGGAACGTGTGCAGGCTGCACTCCGTACCCTTCTTGCGCAACTCGTCGGCGATAAACTGCGGATAGAAATCGAGGAATCCCTCGGCATTGAACAGAGCGACCTTGCGCCACCCCAACGCCTGCGTATCGCTGTGCAGATAGTCTGCCAGCGTGAGCCACGTCTGCTTGAACGTACCCATCGGGGTCAGACGATAGTGGTTGTGCGAAGCCTCGCCCACTACACCGCCGCCTACCTCTGCAATCATTGCAGCGGCATCACCCGCAAGAGCCTCGAAACGCTCCGCGCCAATTTTGGCATACGGGTGTTCGGGAGCCTGCTCCGCAAGCGTCTTCACCGCCTCCACTGGATTCTCCACCGCACTGCCGTCGGGCAACGCACCGAGCAAATCGAACGAACCCGATGAAAAGTGCAACGCACTCTGTCCCGACGAAATGATGGCGCAACGCTTGCCCGCACGCGCGAGTCGCAGACCGCACAGCAAGCCCGCAAGACCGCCACCTATAATTACACTGTCGAATTTCATATTGCTTACTCCTCTTTATTATTCGTTAAACCGCATACGCCCTCGTAAATCCACTTCGTGAACTCACTCTCGCGCAATGTATCGCCCCACGCAACTGGCGACATACCCTTCCAACGCTCGTTCAGGAAATCTGTCAAATCAGCCTTGGCACGGCGCGTGCAGTACTTGCCCATCTGCGCCATCACGCCCGCCGCACGGCAGGCACACAACTCGCCTTGGCACGTTCCCATACCGACGCGGGTACGGCGACGCAAATCGACCAAATTATTAACGTCCAACGTGTTGATGGCATACGCCACCTCGCCTGCCGACACCTCCTCGCACTCGCATACGAGCGAACGCTCGGCGGAGGTCGCCGACGACACACGCTCCGCCATATCGCCGTGGCGATAGATTGACGATTCGCGCTGCATCGCAGGCACGGCGTGCAGTTTGCGCTCTGTATTATGTTCGTCGTCGCGCGAGCCGGGCAACTTCTCGGTTGCCGTAACGCACTTGGCATCGATGCCCAACTTCTTGCAAATCAAATCGGTAGTCCACTCGCCCATCAGTCGGTAGGTCATCAACTTACCGCCCGTGATGGTGATGAAACCCTCCAAGCCGTCGCGCTTGGCGTGGTCGAGTACCACGATACCGCGACTGACGCTTCGACCGCTCGGGTCGTCGTCCGAAGCGACCAACGGACGCACACCCGCGTAGGCACGCAGAATGCGCGTATGTTCGAGCGACGGAGCGAGTTTCATACCCTCGCGCAGCAGCAAATCTACCTCATCTGCCGTAACATACATATTATCGACCTCGTCGAAAGGCACCTTGCTCGATGTCGTTCCGATAAGCGAAATCGTATCGCCCGGCACCAGAATATCGGCATCGGCAGGCTTGCGGCAACGGTTCAGCACCACGTTGTTCACGCGGTGTCCGAAGATGAGTAGCGAGCCTTTGGCAGGCAACATATTGATGGTAACGCCCGCCTTCTTGGCAATCTCATGACCCCATATACCGCCAGCATTTACAACGATTTGCGCGTGATATTCGGTCGTTTCGCCCGTCTTGCGGTCGAGTACGCGGACGCCGACTATGCGTTCCTGCTCGCGTAGCAGGTCGAGTACCTCGTGATAGGTCAGCACCTGCGCACCGTGTGCTTTGGCATCGATGATGTTGGCTGCCGTCAAGCGGAACGGGTCAATCGAGCCGTCGGGAACTCGCACAGCACCAATCATTTCTGGATTGGCAGAGGGTTCCAACCGCAGAGCCTCCTTCGGGTCGATGACATCGGCACGAATGCCTGCCGCACGACACGCCTCAACGAATTTCGCCTGAAATTCGAGGCCGTCCTCGGGCAACGAAATGAACAGACCGTCGGTCTCATCGACGCAGTGCGAAGCGATACGGCGCAACGTCATATTCTCGCGAATGCACTCCTCGGCACTCTCGCGGTCGGTAACTGCGTAGCGTGCGCCACTGTGCAGCAAGCCGTGGTTACGACCCGTAGCACCCGTGGCTATATCGAAACGCTCCAACAGCAAGGCTTTGATTCCGCGCAATGCGCAGTCGCGAGCAACGCCCGCACCCGTCGCACCGCCACCGATAATAATCACATCGAATTGCTTTTGCATATTATGGTAGATTTTCGTTTTCTTTCCTTTTTATGCTACAAAAGTAGTGTAAAGAAAAGGAAATAGCAACAAAACGAAACAAAAAGAGATGAAAAAAGAAACAAAAGGAAAGAATTGGAAAGTCGAAAGGAAACTTTTTCCCTTGACAGTGGTTAGTGTTTAGTGGATAGTGGATAGTGATTAGTTTTTTTCGATAATAAGTTTTGCGCACGCAAAATATAAAAATAAAGTCATGCCACATTTGCGCCAGCAAATGGTTGGCATCTACCACTGTTCAGTGGTTAGTGGATAGTTTTTTGAGATAATATCTACAACAGATTTGCAGTGGCAAATTGCCACTGCAAATCACTAATTACTAATTCACTAGCCACTAATAACTATCCACTATTCACTAAACAATGGTAGATTGCCACGGCACGGGGCGTGCCTCGCAATGATTTATTTGTTTTATTTGCGGGGGCGAGTAGCCCCCGCAAAGGTTTTGGGTGCGGGGGTATATGTTTTTTTTGGGGGGGGCATGACGGCATAGAAAATCCGCATCGGGCGCAGAGTCCGATGCGGATTGAATGTAAAAATGATAGCGATTGCTATAAGTATAAATGTTTAGAAGTCGTATCCGACTATTTGCGAAGCGTAATCTTTCCAGTGTGGGGCAGATTTGTAT
>JBNMLI010000088.1:0-6448 GCA_050874765.1 Alistipes sp. | reverse complement strand
GCTATCTTGCGCCGTCCTGCGAGGTAGTCCGCCGTCAGTCCTTCCGATTTGAGCAAACCCGCCAAATCGCCGCTGTACACTACCCTGCCACCGTTTTCGCCCGCCTCGGGTCCGATATCGACAATGTAGTCGGCGGCACGGATAATCTCCTCCTCGTGTTCGACCACAATCACCGTGTTGCCCAAATCGCGCAACTGCTTCAACACTCCGACCAGCCTATGCGTGTCGCGCGGGTGCAGACCGATGCTCGGCTCGTCGAGTATGTAGAGCGAGCCCGTCAGATTGCTTCCGAGCGAAGTCGAGAGGTTTATGCGCTGGCTCTCGCCTCCCGAAAGCGTCGAACAGAGGCGGTCGAGCGTCAGGTAGCCCAACCCGACATCGCTCAGATATTGCAGACGGTTGCGAATCTCCGTTATGATACGCTCGGCAGTCTGCCTGTCGTGCTCGTCGAGCGCGAGCGAATCGAAAAACTCAATCAGCGCATCGACATTCATCGCCACGATTTCGGCAATGTTGCGTCCGCCGACTTTCACATAGAGAGCCTCCTTGCGCAATCGCGCGCCGTTGCACTCGGGGCAAACGGTCTTGCCCGTGTAGCGTGCTTTGAGTACGCGGAACTGTATTTTGCGTCGCTCCGAATCGAGGTATTCGAAAAACTTGTTCAATCCGTCGAAATACTCGTTGCCCGTCCACAACAGACGCTTTTGTTCGGGCGTGAGTTTGTAATACGGCTCGTGTATCGGGAAGTCGAACTTGTAGGCGTTGTTAACCAACTGGTCGCGAAACCACCGCATCGTGTCGCCGCGCCAGCAGGCTATGGCGTTGTCGAATATGCTCTTCGACTTGTCGGGTACGACCAAATTCTCGTCTATGCCGACCACCTTGCCGTAGCCCTCGCAACAAGGGCATGCCCCTATCGGATTGTTGAAACTGAACAGGTGCTCGGTCGGTCGCTCAAAGTGTATGCCGTCCGCCTCGAACTGTGTCGAAAACTCGCGCCGACCCTCGTCCGAAATCACCACGCAACTATGCGTCCCGTAACCCAACGCACGCGATACCGATTCGCGTATTCGCGAGAGCGTATCGTCGTCCGTCGCCGTGCGTATGCGGTTGATTACGATGTCGATACCCTCGGCTGTCGTCTGCTCGGTGATGGTCGGCAGAAAATCTTCGATGAGTTCCGTCGCCCCGTTGCGGTAGATGCGCTGTATTCCGTCTGCCAACAGCAGCGTCAGTTTCTCGATTATGCCCTGCCCCTCTTTGAGTTGCATCGGCACGGCGATGACCACGCGCCGTCCTTCGCCGAGCGAGGTGATGTACTGCGCAATGTCGTCGGTGTCGTAGCAGCGCACCTCCCTGCCCGATACTGGCGAAAAGGTGTGCCCGACGCGGGCAAAGAGCAACTCCAAATAGTTATAGATTTCGGTTGTCGTACCGACCGTCGAACGCGGATTGCGCGTATTGACCTTCTGCTCCACCGCAATGGCAGGCGCGATGCCCGAGATGTAATCGACATCGGGCTTGCTGATGCGCCCGAGAAACTGACGGGCGTATGCCGACAGACTCTCGACGTAGCGGCGTTGCCCTTCGGCAAAAATCGTGTCGAATGCGAGCGTCGATTTGCCCGACCCCGACAAACCCGTGATTACCACCAGTTTGTTGTGCGGAATATCGACCTCTATATTTTTGAGGTTGTGAACCCTTGCCCCCTTTATATGTATCGAGTTGTACACGTTACAATACTTCTGTTGTTGCACCCTCTATTTTATTCAATTTGTCAATCAGCCTTTGGGCGCGGCTCCGACGGATTGACAGCCGCATCGAGCACAGATTGTCGAACACCTGCTCCTCCACGCGGGGCATCTCCTCCTTGACGATGCGCATAATGTCGTTCATAATCACATACGAGAAATCCACCCGCAGGTGCGTATCGACCGTCTTTTCGACTATCTCGCTCGCTGCAATCACCTCTTGTGCCGATTCGCGATATGCCTGTATAAGTCCCGACACGCCGAGTTTCGTCCCGCCGAAGTAACGGACAACCACTATCAGACAGTCGGTCAGATTGTTCGACAGCAACTGCCCGAGTATCGGCTTGCCTGCCGTTCCCGAAGGCTCGCCGTCGTCATTGGCGCGAAACTGCTCCGCGTGCGCCCCCAACCGCCAAGCGTAGCAGTGGTGCGTTGCGTCGTAATACTGTTTGTGCAGTGCGTCCAATATCTCCTTTATCTGCCCCTCGCCCGTAACGGGATAGGCGTAGGCAAGGAACTTGCTGCTGCGCTCCTTGTACACCGCCTCCGCAGGTGCGGCAATGGTCAAATATGAATCGGTCGCTTCCAATCGACTCTATTTTATCTTCTTGAACAATCTGCTCCAACGAATGCCGCCGTTCTCGCCATCGCGCGAGAAGGCTATGAACGACGCCTTGCCGACAATGTGGTCTTCGGGTACGAAGCCCCAAAAACGCGAATCTGCCGAGTTGTGCCGATTGTCGCCCATCATGAAGTAGTAGTCCATCGCAAACGTATAGTGCGTCGTCGGAGTGTCGTCGATTACGATGTCCTCGCCGTCTGTCGCGAGCGTATGCCCCTCATATTGCTCGATTATACGACGATACAACGGCAGATTCTCCGCATTCAGTTCGACCGTCGCCCCCTTTGCGGGAATCCACAGCGGACCGAAATTGTCCTGCGTCCACGCATACGACTTGTAGTTCGGGAATACATCTGTCGAACTCTCTTTGGCTTCGTACCTTACGACATTCTGCACACACTTTATGCGTGCGAGTTGCGCCGCCGCCTCATCGGTCATCGACATATAGTAGTACGGTGCAGTGCCGTTGTATTCGGTGATGCCCAGCCCCGCAAGCGTATATTTCGTCAGCGGAGCCGAGGTCTGCACGAAATAGATATATTGCCGTGTGGCACTCTCTGCCTGCTTCTCTCCGTTCACATACAACTCCGTGCCTATGACTCTTATCGTGTCGCCCGGTATGCCGACGCAACGCTTTATGTAGTTTTCGCGCTTATCGACGGGTCGCGCAACAACAGTATAGTCTTTGTTCAACCGCTTCCGACCCTCCGTCTTGCCGAACGAGGCTTGGTATTCGCGCAATACATCGTAATATGTTATCGCCTGATTCTCCAACAACACCGTGTCGCCCGCAGGGAAGTTGAACACCACCACATCGTTGCGCTCGATGCGCCCCAAGCCTTTGAGTCTGTGGTAGCCCCACTTAACGGCCTCCGAATACGACTTTGCGGTTGCCGAAAACGGCATCGTGTTGTGTACGAACGGCATCGAGAGCGGCGTGTTTGGCACTTGCGGACCGTATGCGAGTTTGCTCACATATAGATAGTCGCCTATTAAAATGGTCTTTTCCATCGACGAAGTCGGCACCACATAGAGTTGGAACACGAACAGATGTATGAACGTAGCCACCACCACAGCCCACACTATGGCATCAACCCAGCCATACACCGAGTTGTAGAGCCTGCTCTTTTTGCACAACGCTTCGTTTTTAGTGCCTATATATTTGTGAAATAGCCGCGAAATAAAGTAGTCGTATATGAGCGGCAAACCGAGCAGCAGCCACGCATTGCCCGTCCACACGACAAACAGCAACGTATATATTGTTGCAGCGATGGCAAACCTGACCCACCGATTGGCAAATATCTTCTTAATCATAATTCTTCTATATGCGGAGCAAATCCTCCATTGTAAATACCCCTTTGCGCCCGCAAACGAACTCGGCGGCAATTACCGCACCCGTAGCCAGCGCACTGCGGCTTTTGAGCGAGTGGCGCAGCGTGAGCGTATCGTCTGCCGAGTCGTAAGTTACGGTGTGTATGCCCGGTACTTCGCCTTCGCGTACCGATGTAATCGCGATTTTCTTGGGGTCGTCCGTCGGCTCGTTCACCCAACCCTCCTTGCGGTCGAGTCGTGCGATGATGTCGTTGGCAAGCGTAATCGCCGTACCGCTCGGCGCATCTTTCTTGTGTATGTGGTGTACCTCCTCGATGGCGACATCGTAGTTGTCGAACCGATTCATCAACTCTGCCAATCGGCGGTTGATTGCAAAGGCGATGTTCACTCCGAGCGAGTAGTTCGACGAGTACATCATCGTCCCGCCCTTTTCGCGACACAGTGCCTGCAACTCCGCCAGTCGCTCCGTCCAACCCGTCGTACCGCTCACGACGGGCGTACCTGCCTCGATGCAGGTGCGTATGTTGTCGTATGCCGTCGAGGGCGTCGTAAACTCAATCGCCACATCGATGCCAGCCAGTCGGGCGGTGCAGAGGTCTGCCGCATTGTTTTGGTCTATTATCAAATCCACGGAATGACCGCGCGAAAGCAGCACGCGCTCTATCTCGTGTCCCATCTTTCCGTAGCCTATTATTGCAACTTTCATAACCTTGATTGATGCTGTAAAATGATACCGACAAAGATAGCGTTTTTTGATGCAACGACAAAAAAGATGGGTCGCAGATGTTTCATTTTTCGCCGTTAGACACATAAATGGCCGCGAAAGTTGGTTATAATCGGCAAAAACGCTACATTTGCACTGCTATGAGGTATTTTGTCGAACTCCGCTACGACGGCGGAGCATATTGCGGTTGGCAGCGTCAGCCCCACTCGCCGAGTGTACAGCAGACCATCGAGCAGGCTCTGTCGAAAATCCTGCGCACGCCGACCGAGATTGTCGGTGCAGGGCGTACCGATACGGGTGTGAATGCCTCCTACTATGTCGCTCATTTCGATACGGCGGTCGAGGCGGATACGGAGCAGACGCTTTACAAGCTCAATATGATGCTCCCGACCGATATAGCATTGGATTCGATAACGCGCGTAGCCGACGACGCTCACGCCCGATTCGATGCCCGCGAGCGCGAATACACCTACTTCATCTCGCAGGTCAAAAATCCGTTCCTCCGTGCTTCGGCGTGGCTCTACTATATCCCGCTCGATATGGAGCGTATGAACGAGGCGGCGCAGGTTCTGTTGCGCAACGACGATTTCACCTCGTTCGCCAAACTCAACTCCAACAACCGCACCAACATCTGCCACCTTATGACCGCTCGCTGGTGCCGTCAGGACGAGGACGTTCTGCGCTTTACCATTCGTGCCGACCGCTTTCTGCGCAATATGGTGCGGTCGATTGTCGGCACGCTGGTCGATGTCGGGCGCGGTCGCTACACGGTCGAGGAGTTTGCCGATATAGTTGCGGCACGCGATTTGTCGCGTTCGAGTTCGGGTGCACCCGCGCAAGGACTGTTTTTGAGCGACGTGGTCTATCCGACCGATGTTTTTGTGAAACAAAAGTTTAACATCTTAAAATAATAAAGTTATGTTGGCACAATTAGTTTATTGGATTGGCGTAATTCTCGCCGTTTATGCTGTTTACGAGCTGTTCACCAAAAAGCCTGCAACCGAGTTGTGGCGCAAAATCGTTCTTGCGGTGCTGATTCTCTGCACCAGTTGGATTGGCTTGGTGGTCTATTTCTTTGTCGTTCGCGACAAAATCAAGTAGCACCCCCCCCCGCGCCCGAAGAAAGCAGTTCGCCCGACCTTACAGCAAGGTCGGGCGAATCTTTTATCGCCGAATGCGATTTATGCAAGAGCCTCCTCGGCAGCCTCCATTATGCCCTCGTTCATCGTCGGGTGCGCGTGAATGGCGCGGGCAATGTCGCGGGCGGTTGCACCGAGTGCCTTTGCGAGTGTCGGCTCGCCGAGCATCTCCGTAACGTTCGCACCGACCAAGTGCGCCCCTATAAGGCGTTTCTGCTCATCGAAAATCAACTTTACAAAGCCATCGCGCTCGCCCGTTGCCGCCGCCTTGCCCGATGCGGCAAACTGATAGCGACCTATCGTGCAGGCGATTCCCTTCTCCGTTGCCTGTTTCTCGGTCAGTCCGACCGACGCAACCTCGGGTACGGTGAATATGCACGACGGAATGGTCGAATAGTCAATCGGTTGTACCTCGCGTCCGCAGATGTGGTCGATGCACCGCACAGCCTCTGCCGATGCAACGTGCGCCAGCGCAGGCGTGGCAATCACATCGCCTATGGCGTAAATGCCCTCGACCGAGGTTCGATAGTTGCTATCGACGACAATCTTGTCGCGCTCGACCTTTACGCCGACCTTCTCCAAGCCTATGCCATCGATGTTCGACTTTATGCCGACTGCCGACAGGACAACCTCCGCCGTAAGCGTTTCCGCGCCCTTCTTGCCCTCAATCTCGACTTCGCACCTGCCCTCCGCCACTCTTACCGCCTTCACGGTTGTCGCTGTCATCACGCCTATGCGTTGCTTGCGGAACGAACGCTCCATCGCCTTTGCAACCTCCTCGTCCTCCAACGGCATAATCTGCGGCATATACTCCACAATGGTAACCTTCGCTCCGAGCGATGCGTAGAGTTGCGCAAACTCGCAACCGATTGCTCCCGAG
>JBNMLI010000087.1:0-6477 GCA_050874765.1 Alistipes sp. | reverse complement strand
GAAAGACCGGTTGACATACGCCGTCAGAAAAAATCGGCGACAATCGAGAGTTCGCTGTGGGGTGCGATTATGAAGGAGAATCTGCCCTACGCACTCGCCTCGGAACTCGAAGACATCTACCAGTGGACTATCGATTTCTTCGGCATACAGGCAGGCGACAGTTTCACGGTGATTTACGACGAGAAATTCATCGACACGCTCTCGGTCGGCATAGGTCGCGTTTGGGGTGCGCGGTTCAACCACGGCGGCAAGGAGATATATGCCATACCGTTCAAGCAGGGCGACAAGGTGCAGTATTGGGAGTACGACGGCGGCTCGTTGCGCAAGCAGTTGCTCAAAGCACCGCTCAAATTCACCCGCATATCATCGACATTCTCAAACGCACGCTTCCACCCTATTCTGAAAAAATACCGTCCGCACCACGGTGTGGACTATGCCGCACCTGTCGGCACACCCGTCCGCTCGGTAGCCGACGGCACGGTCATCGACAAGGCTTACAAGGGTGCAGCGGGCAATATGGTCAAAATCAAGCACCCGGGCAACCTCACATCGGGCTATCTGCATCTGCGCGGCTATGCCAAAGGATTGCGTGTAGGTAAGCGCGTCGCGCAGGGCGAGATAATCGGCTATGTCGGCAGCACGGGTCGTTCGACGGGTCCGCACCTCGATTTCCGCTTGTGGAAAGGCGGCACGCCGATAAATCCGCTCAAAATTCCGCAGAAGCCTGCCGAGCCTATTTCGGAGAAGAATCGGGCGGCATTCGAGCAGGTGCGCGACAGAATCGTTGCCGAACTAAACGGCGAGGTTCCCGATTCGATGCGCGTAACGCAGTTGGACTCGGTAGCAATCAAATAAAACGGGAGGGACACGAAGATGGTCGATTCGACAAAAATAGGAGTAATAATAGTTGCGGCAGGCAGCGGCAAACGCATGGGCGGAAGCATACCCAAGCAGTTTGCGCTGGTCGGCAACGAGCCGATATTGGTGCGCACCATAAACAACTTTGCCAAAGCATTTTCAGGCGCGAAAATCGTCGTTGTTCTGTCGGCGGATTGGGTCGATTTCTGGCACGACCTCGCAGCCCGATTCCGCGTGGCACGCCACACGGTGGTCGAGGGCGGCGCGGAGCGATTCCACTCGGTGCAGCGAGGCATCGAGGCATTGAGCGATGCGGTGGATTTGATTGCCGTGCAGGACGGTGTGCGTCCGTTCGCGTCGGTGGAGATGTTGCGCAGAGTGGCGGAATGTGCAGCCACGAATGGCTCGGCGATTCCTGTTGTGCAGCCCGTCGATTCGTTCCGCAGGGTCGAAGGCAACGGGCAGTCAGAAATCATAGACCGCTCGGCGTTGCGCATCGTGCAGACACCGCAGATTTTCCGTGCCGACATTTTGCGCGCCGCGTACGACTGCACCTTCGAGAAGTCGTTTACCGACGATGCTTCGGTTGTCGAGCGGGTGGGCTTTGCCGTTCATCTGTGCGAGGGCGAGCGCACCAACATAAAAATAACCACGCCCGAAGATATGCTGTTCGCCGATGCGATTACAGAGGCGCAGAGGGAGCAGGCGGAGCAGACGGAGGAGCGGTAACAACGGGCAGGGACGATGATGCAGGAATACAAATACAAAGCGAACTACGGCACTTGGCACTGGTCGATAATCCACATCTTGGGATTCGTCGCGGCGGCAGTTGCCGTTTTGTATATATACGACGGCGGATATATGCCGGCGTGGATTATCTCGTTCATCGTGGCTCTTGTCGGGCTGATGGTACTCTCGATTCCGCGCAAAATAGTACTGACGGACGAGAGTGTGGAAATCTGCTGTGTATCCGACCGCACGAGCATAGCCTACAAGGATATAGCATCGGTACGCACGGTGGCAAAGAGCGAGGTGAGGTGGTTTGTACCCATCTTCGCCGCTATGGGTTTTATGGGCTTTTACGGCTATTTTCTCAACTTGCGCAGGCTCGATTTGGTAACGGTTTATGCGCTGAAATGGGACGATTTTGTTGAGATTACCGATATTTTCGACGATAAGTATTATGTTTCGTGCGACAGACGCGAAGAGTTGGTTGCAGCCATCGCAAGTCGCATAACACCCGATAATGGCAATGATGAGCAACAATAGTGATAACCTGTCGAGGCATATTCCGCGAGCAATCTGTCGCAAATCGAGCCAAGCAGCGATGCTGCTGTCGATGGCTCTGTTTTCCTTTGCATTCATAATCATATTCCGACCGTTCAACGTTTACGACTTTGTAAAAAACGACCCGGGGATTCTCGCCAATTACGGGTTTACACCCAACGAAGCGTTTTATGTGGCGACGACGATTGTGGTGTTGTGCGGATTGGTACTGTTGAGCATTTCGCGCACGATTATGATATTCTACAATCGTCGGCACAAACTCTCCTATCGCGAGTATATGTTTTGGATTGCGGCAGAGTTTGTCTTTCTGGCGATGTTTATGACGGGTTTTTCGTCGATGGTATTTCACGATGAACGCATAATAAAGACTTTCGTAAACGTGCTTATCCGCGCCACCTGCATACTGCTCATTCCTTTCGGTTACAGTCTGTTGTACACATTCTTCGTCGAGAAGGTACAGGCACTCAAACATCTGCGCGAGAGCATCGAGAACGACGAGGCGCAGTTGCAGAAGTCATACGTTCTGTTCCACGACGACAAGGGGTTGCGGCTGTCGGTCAAGCGCGAGAACCTGCTCATAATAGAGTCGGCGGACAACTACGTCTGCGTGTGGTATCAGAACAACGGCGCAGTGAAGAAGGCGATGGTGCGCAACACGATGAAGCGTGTTGCCGAGCAGTTGGAGGAGAGCAACATACGGCGTTGCCACCGCTCGTATATAGTAAACCTCGACCGCGTGAAGGTCTTGCGCCGCGAGAAGGAGGGAATCTTCATAGAGTTTGGGCTTGACGGAGTACCCGACATTCCAATCTCGAAGACATACGCCGACAGCATCACTGCTTGGCTGATGAAATAACACCAACCAAATCCTATAAAACACGATGAAACATTTTATAACAAGATTTGTCGAAACTGCGCAACAGAATTGGCACAAGCCTGCCCTATGCGACTACAAGGGCGACACGTTTTTGTATGCCGATGTAGCAACGCAGATAGCCAAACTGCACATAATTTTCCGCAAAGCGGGCATAAAGCCGGGCGACAAAATCGCGCTCTGCGCCAAGAATACGGCTCACTGGGCAATAGCCTATCTCGCCACGACAGCCTATCGCGCCGTGGCGGTACCGATACTCAACGGCTTCACGCCCGACTCGCTCGAAAAACTTGTCGAGCACTCGGACAGCGTATTGCTCTTCACCGAGCGAGGTATGTGGGAGCAGATGCACGCCGAAGCGATGCCGCGGTTGGTTGCGGTAATCGACATCGAGGACTACTCGCAGTTGTACTCGCTGAACAACCGGCTCGATTCGGTCATACCGAACATAAACGCGCTGTTCAAGAAGGCATACCCGAATGGTATGAAGCGTAATCTGATGCAGTATGAAACGGGCGAAGACGACGATTTGATTACCATAAGTTACACTTCGGGAACGACATCGTCGCCAAAGGGCATTATGCTCTCTGTAAAGAACATCTCGTCGAACATTTCGTTCGGCGTAAAGCGCATTCAGATTCCGCGCGGAGCCAACATCGTGTCGATGCTCCCGCTGGCGCACCTCTACGGCTTGGCATTCGAGTTCATCTACCCCGTAACGAGCGGTTGTTGCGTCTATTTCCTCGGCAAAACACCTTCGCCTGCCGTATTGTTGCAGGCTTTTGCCGACGTGAAGCCTTATATGCTCATCACCGTGCCGCTCGTCATCGAAAAGATTTTTCGCAACAAGGTATTGCCGACGCTCGAACGCCCGACGATACGGTTCGCGACCTCGGTACCTATCCTAAAAGACGTGATTTACCGCGCCGTGCGCAACAAGGTTATGGCAGCATTCGGCGGGAATATGCGGCACATAATAATCGGCGGTGCGGCAATCAGCGGACCTATCGAGGTATTGATGAAGAAGATACGCCTGCCCTATACGGTCGGCTACGGTATGACCGAATGCGGACCGCTCATCGGCTACGAAGATTGGTACAACTTCGCCATACGCTCGTGCGGCAAGCCCGTCGATGGTATGGAGGTACGCATCGACTCCGAAAACGAGCAGAAGGTAGTCGGCGAGATTCAGGTGCGCGGCGACAACGTGATGCTCGGCTACTACAAGAATCCCGAGGCTACGGCAGCGGCATTTACTGCCGACGGCTGGATGCGCACGGGCGATTTGGGACTTATCGACAAATACGGCAACATCTACATCAAGGGGCGGTCGAAGAATATGATTCTGACGGCGAACGGGCAGAATGTCTATCCCGAGGAGATTGAGGATTTGCTCAACGTGATGCCGCACGTCAAGGAGTCGATTATCATAGCCCGCGACAAGCGCATCGTGGCGATTGTTTCGGCAGAGAACAATCCCGAGAATCCGCTTTCGCGCAGTCAGATGAACACCATAATGAAATCGAATCTGATACTGCTCAATCAGAAGTTGCCGGCATATTGTCAAGTGTCGGAGATAGAGATTTTGGACGACGATTTCGAGCGCACACCAAAAAACAGCATCAAGCGATTCCTATACAAATAGTTCAGCGACATATACAAACGACAAAGGCTCGGAACGTCCGAGCCTTTGTCGTATCTGTATGTTCGGCAGAGGGCTAATTTTGCGAACCGCCCTCTTCCTCCTCGCCTACCCACGAAACGTAGTAGGAGTCCTTCTCTTTATCGTACTTGACATCCGGCACATTGATTATCCACTCATAAGGTTTATCGCTCAATGTAAGCGATTTGCCAACGATTGCAAGATATTTGCCGTCATGCTCGAACGTATAGTGGTCCGATACGTCCTCTGTTTCTTTGCCGATTACGTTAAAGACATAATTCTCGTGGCCTGCAAAGTCGAATGCGTTGTCGGCAACTGCCACCGACACGGTATCGAATGCGAGTGCGCCATTTTCGACCTTCATGACCAAGTAGTCGAGTGTTGTGGCGTCCTCTGCCTGTCCCGGTTTGAGGAATGCAATGGCAGTAGGCAATGAGGAGTATGCCGGATAGTGGACAAACTTATCGAAATCGCCCTCGGTGTAGCGAGTGAAGAATGTCGGGTATATGGTGTCGGTCTGAACCGGTTCTTCGCCCTCGAAAAGGCCATACACCTCTATCGCTCCGGTAGCACTGTTGTACACATAGTAGCGGTATGTGTTAATATCAATCATCGAATAGGAGGCATCGGTAGAGCCCTGCGGTGTCATTGCCTCGACCAACTCCGAAGACAGAAAATCGTTCTTGTCGAAGAGTATATCCTCGTAGCGGCTGGTAGCCAACTGGTAGGCACCGTAGGAGTATGTCCACGACTTGGAGTAGATGCTGTACAGTGCAAGCAGGTTGCCCTTTGCACCGTTGCGCAGAACCGTGCGACCCGAGAAACGAGAGTAGCCGCTCGTGCGAAGCGAGAATGCACCCGCTGCTATACCGTTGGCAGGAGGCGTGTCGAGATAGGAGAACAATACCGAGCCATAGAGGTTACCGTCCGGTCGCGAATATGCCAGATTGTACCACGGCTTGGTCAGGATACCGTTGGAATACTTCATATTCTCGGTATAGAGCCAACTCGGGAAGATATTGTCGCCTATGCCGCTTGCGGTTTGGTTCTTTTGGTCGGCAACGCCCGCATAGAGGCACTTGATATTCTTGAACAGAATCAGGCGGCCGAACATCGTGCGTCCGTTCTGTCCGTTGATGGTCGCATAGTTGGTTTCGTCTATCACAGGAATATCCTCGCCCTCTTTGAGAGTCGATTTCTCGCCGACGAAGACATGCTCCGAAATCACTTTCAGGTTGTCGATGGCGGAGTTGGCATAGAACTTATGCTCGTCGCGCTTGTTGAACGAATCGGTAGGACCTGCACCGACGGAGAGCATCATACGATAGTTGCCCACATACAAATCCTGCACACGAACATAGACATACGTCGTAGGGATTTCGATTTTGTAGGTTGCATCGGTACGCGCACGCTCGTGGTCGTAGTCGCCCATATTGTATTTGAGGTAGTTGCCCGTTGTGAGGCGCACCTCGATAGCACCCGTTTCGTCGAGCAGGTAGAGCGATTTGTAGATGTTACCCTCCTCGTCGTTGGTGATAACCTTACCGCGGATATAGCAATCCTCCTCGACCTTGTAGCACTTGGTATTTGCCCAACTGCTGTTCTCGCCACCGACAAAGTTGCTGTCGCCCGTCTTGGAGGCATAGAGTTGTTTCAGTTCCTCGATAGTCAGCTTGTGGCAATCGGGGAATGCCTTTGTAAACGCCTCCTCCGAATCGTAGGTAACGAGCGTCGGGACTTCGTCGAAGTTGTTGTAGCAACCGGTGAAGAGTGCGCCGATTGCGAGCATCAATAT
>JBNMLI010000086.1:0-6530 GCA_050874765.1 Alistipes sp. | reverse complement strand
TCGTTACGCAACGACTCCGACATCAGCGTCAGTTTCGACTGCTGTGTGCCGTGGACAGGGATACAGGTCGGGTGAATCTGCGTGAAGCATGGGTTGGCAAAGCCTGCGCCCTTGCGGTAGCACTGGAAGGCTGCCGAGCCGTTCGACGCCATTGCGTTGGTCGAGAGGAAGAATACGTTGCCGTAGCCACCCGTAGCCAGCACGACTGCGTGTGCGCCATGACGCTCGATTTCGCCCGTAACGAGGTTGCGGGCAATGATACCGCGTGCCTCGCCGTTCTCGATGACGATGTCGAGCATCTCGTGGCGAGGGTACGATTTGACGCTGCCGTTGTGAATCTCCTTATTCAGAGCCGCATACGCGCCGAGCAGCAACTGCTGACCGGTCTGACCGCGGGCATAGAATGTACGCGAAACCTGCGCACCGCCGAACGAACGGTTGGCAAGCAGACCGCCGTATTCGCGGGCAAACGGGACGCCCTGCGCAACGCACTGGTCGATGATGAGGTTCGACACCTCTGCCAAACGATAGACGTTAGCCTCGCGAGCGCGGTAGTCGCCACCCTTGATGGTATCGTAGAAGAGGCGATAGACCGAGTCGTTATCGTTCTGATAGTTCTTTGCAGCGTTGATACCGCCCTGTGCAGCAATCGAGTGCGCACGACGAGGCGAATCCTGAATGCAGAAGACCTTTACGTTGTAGCCGAGTTCGCCGAGCGAAGCAGCAGCAGATGCACCGCCAAGACCCGTACCTACGACAATGATGTCGAGCTTACGCTTGTTTGCAGGGCTGACAACCTTGATAGCCGCCTTGTGGTTGCTCCACTTTTGAGCCAACTCGCCGGCAGGAATTTTGGAATCTAATTTCAGAGCCATATTGTTGTTATTGTTTTATTCGTTCAAAACTGATATTAAAGAAGACTCGATACGAAGAACGTAACCACTACGGCAGCAAAGCCGAGGAATACGAGCGTGGCAACGATGTTGGCGATGCACTTCAAGCGCGGATACCAAGTATCGTTTGCCCAACCTACGCTCTGGAACATCGACCATACGCCGTGCGTGAGGTGGAACCACAGTGCAACGAACCATACGAGGTAGAGGACAACATAGTACCACTGCGAGAAGGTGTACTGAATCAGCGCGGCACCGTCGGCAGGCGAATAGCCGAGCGAATTGACGTGTTCGCCCATCAGCTCAACCAACTGCATCTTTGCCCAGAAGTTGTAGAGGTGCAGGCACAGACCGAGGACGATGACGAAGCCCAGCGCGAGCATATTCTTCGATGCCCAATCCACGCCCTTCTCGGTAACGGTTACCGAGTAGCGGACATTACCGCGGGCGCGACGATTCTGAATGGTCAGAATAATCGCATAGACGAAGTGGACCAGAACGCCGAGGGCAAGCACTGCCGTACCCGCAAGGGCGTACCAATTAGCTCCGAGGAAGCCGCAAATTGCATTGTAGGCATCACCCGAGATAATTGCCACCACATTCATTGACATGTGGAAGAGAATGAAAAGCACCAGAAAACAGCCCGAAATGCTCATCACGAGTTTTCTTCCAAGAGATGAATTAGATAAAAAACAACTCATAATGTTTTGAAATGATTTTTAGTTATGTTTATTTTGTGAATTGAATATGCTGTTTTTCTTATTCTGCAAAGATAATTATTGTTTGCGGAATAACAATAAAATGTCGGACTTTTTATGCTTATAGGTTACAAATCGGAACTTCGTCGCCTCGTTCGCCGACGCATCGCCACGCTCACCGCAGAGCAACGGGCGAACAAGTCGGCACTCATTGCCGAGGCGTTGCTCGCTCGCGACGAACTCCGCAAGGCGCACTGCATAGCCCTCTTCGCCGCACTGTCGGACGAGCCGCAGACGCAGTCGCTCATCGAGCAACTTTCGCGCACGCACCGCGTTGTGTTGCCGCGGGTTACAGGCGAGGAGATGGAGTTTGCCGACTATCGCGCCGATGCCATGTGCAAGGGTGCATTCGGCATCGCCGAGCCTATGGGCAGCGAGGTGGTCGCGCCCGCCGAGATTGATGTGATGGTCGTCCCCGGTGTGGCGTTCACTGCCGAGGGCGCACGGCTCGGACGCGGACGGGGCTACTACGACCGCTACCTTTCGCGCGAGGGCTTCCGTGCCACGACCATCGGCGTATGCTTTGCCGAGCAACTCGTCGCGATGCTCCCCACCGAGCCGCACGACAAAAGGGTGAGTGCGGTGGTTAGTGATTAGTGGGTATAACTGGTTTCTTATCACGTGCGGCTTTTGTCTGGGAGAACTAGGAGCTCTATGAGTTCTAGGATAGCAGGGGCGTTTTTGTTTTTGCGGTGGCAATCGCCACCGCAAATCATATAAAGAAAGTCATTGCGAGGAGCGCGAGCGACGTGGCAATCTACCATTGTGCGAGTTAGTATAACAGGTGTCGTATCACGTGCCGCTTTTATCTGGGAGAACTATGAGCTCTATGAGTTCTATGATAGCAGGAATATTGTTTTCTTCTGCCTTCGCGGATTTTCCTAGTACTCCTAGAACTCTTATACTATCCACTAATCACTAACATCTCCTCACTATCCACTAACCACTATCCACTATCCACTATCCACTAAACACTATCCACTAAAAAACTTTCTCTTTTCGCGGAACTTTTCTCTTTTAGTCAAAAAGTCCAATACCGATTTCCTGTCATTCTTGCTCGCTTAAAAACTAAAAAAATTAAATTAAAAAATAAAAAAGGCTTGTGTGTGGCTGCCGCCTTTCTTCCATTCATACACACATTCTTTTTCTTTAATTTCAACTCTTTATTTGTTCTTTCTTTTCTATACTATATATAATTGTCCCGCTGCTTGTCCCACCAACCGTACCGCTAACTGTCCCGCCTACCGTTCCAAGCCGCCAAATGGCGTCCGCACAACCGCCTATGCCTCAATCCGCTACCGAGCCACAAGCCGTTACACCAACCGTACCGCAGGCTGTCCCACTGACTGTCCCGCTGCTTGTCCCACCAATCGTACCGCACCGGGAAGCCGACCCGGCATCGGCAATTATGCGATTGAGCATCAAGCGATAACGCCTCGTTTGCGACATAAAGATAATACATTTTGCACCGCTTGTGGTTATATTTATGTTAGAAAAACTGCTCATCGGAGAGGATAATGCGTGCGTCGAGCCTAAACGCATAGGTAATAAGACTTTACCGAGCGGGAAACGGTGTAAACCTTTTGTATTGACAACGGCTCGGCGATGCGTTATCTTTGTACTGCACCCGCCAAAGGTTCTTTGACATACGAAAAGCAGATGCCCCGCTTGGAGCATCTGCCCATATAACGCACAATCAGCGCGTTAAGCCTCGGCGTTATCAGCCTCAACAGAAGCCTCGACAGACTCCCCGACCGATGCTTCGCCGTCCGCCTCGTCGCCATCGTCGGCTATGAATCGCGATAGGTCCTTATTGGTCTTTGCGCCCATCTTGCGGAAGTTCTCGGCACGCGAGAGCAGGTTGCCCTTGCCGCTGCGGAGTTTGTTCCAAGCCGCATCGAACTTTGACGACACGCCTTTCAGTCCCTTGTCAATCGCCTCGAAATCGCGAGCAAACCCTTCGAGTTTGTCGTAGAACCTACCGACCTCCTCCGCCATTGCCTGCGCATTGCGGCTCTGCTTCTCCTGCGTCCAGAGTTGGCGCATCAGTTGAATCACCGACAACAGGTGGGTAGGGCTCACAAGCACTATGCGCTTGGCGTAGGCGTAGTCCCACACCTTGTCGTCCGCCTGCATGGTGGCGATGTAGGCACTCTCGTTCGGAACGAACATCATCACGAAGTCCGCCGCATTCTGCACGAACGCATCGTAACGCTTGGCAGCGAGTTCGTCGATATGGCGACGCACCGATGCCAGATGCTCTTTCAGTGCCGCAGCGCGCGTCTGCTCGTCGGTGGCATTGACATAGTCGGTGTATGCCGTCAGCGACACTTTCGAGTCGATGACTATGTTCTTGCCCTCGGGCAGGTGGAAGACCACATCGGGACGCAATCGACGCCCCTCCTCGTCGGCAATTCGCGAACCGTCGTCGTTGGTCGTTGCCTGCAAAGTGTAGTTCACGCCCTCCTCCAAGCCCGTTTTTTCGAGCAGTTGGCGCAGAATCATCTCGCCCCAGTCGCCCTGCACCTTGCTGTTGCCACGCAACGCGCCCGTCAGTTCCTTTGCCTCGCGACCGATGGTCGAGTTGAGTTCGGCGAGCGTTTTCAGGCTCTCTTTGAGCGACTTGACTTCGCTCACCTCGCCCGTGTAGCAGTCGTTGATGGTCTTGCGCAGCGAGTCGATATTCTCACGGAACGGTGCGAGAATCTCCGCCAGTCGAGCCTCGTTGTTCTCCTTAAAAGTCTTCGACTGCTCCGCTGAAATTTTGGTCGATAGTTCGTTGAACGCACGCGCCGACTCCTCGCGCAGTTTGGCACGCTCCTCGTTCTCCTGTCGCAACTGCTCGGCAAGGCGGGCATTTTCCGCCTTCTCGGCAGTCAGTTTTGCATTGAGCATAGCGATGTCGCTCTGCAATTTTTCGCGCAGAGCCTCCGTATCGGCGTGGTATTTCGAGTTGAGTATGGAGAGTTCGTCATGCAAACGCGCACTCTCCTGCCGTTTGGCTTCGAGCAGTGTTTCGGCGGCAATCGTGCGGCTGCGGGCGATGAAGTAGCCTATGACGATGCCCAATGCGGCACCTACGGCGACTCCGACAATCAGATAGAAGACAACATAATTCATTGAGTTTGGTGGATTTAAGTGGTTAAACAATCGGTTGAATTTGTGAGGTACAAACCTACCTATTTTTATCGAAACGAGCAACGTTTTCGGCTTCGAGTAATCGACACTTTATCGACAATCCCCAGTGGTAGCCCCCGAGCGAGCCGTCCGAGGCGACGACGCGGTGGCACGGCACGACGATGCAGAGCGGATTGGCTCCGACAGCCTGTCCGACGGCTCGCACGCCAAGCCCCGCAATGCCCAATCGGCTGGCAAGGTCGCCATACGACACGCACTCGCCACGACCGATGTTGAGCAGTTCGCGCCACACGCGGCAACGGAACTCGGTGCCGACCAAGCACAGCCGTTGCAGCTGCACGAGTGAGGCATAATCGAGATTGCCGACTTCGGCGTACTCACCCGCTGCGACCTCACGCAAGGACGAGTGCGGAAAGCGGCGTTGCATATCGGCGACAGCCTCCGCTCGCGAGCCGGTGCAGAAGCCCCAGTAGCACAGTCCCGCATCGCACCACCCCGCGAGCGTTGCGCCGTAGGGCGTAGCGACAAAGGCGTAGCGGATTGTTTGCGCAAAATCGTGCGGACGAAATTCGGTAATCTCCATAGTTTTCAGACGACAAAAAAGGCAGATGGTTGTTGCCATCTGCCCTATTAACGTTTTCGTGCCTCCGTCCTACTCGTTGTCGGTTTCGGGAACGAGGATACGGCCGCAGTACTCGCAGACGATGAGTTTCTTGCCGGCGCGAATATCTGCCTGACGCTGTGGCGGGATACGGTTGAAGCAGCCGCTGCAAGCATCGCGCTTGACCGTTACCACTGCCAATCCGTTGTGAACCTTGCTGCGGATACGGTTGTAGGCTGCCAGCAGACGCTCGTCGATTTTCGACTTTGCGACCTCTGCCTGCTCGCCGAGCGACTTGGTCTGTGCCTCGGTTTCTGCCTCGATACCCTCCAACTCGGTCTTCTTTGCCACGAGGTCGGCATTGCGCTCGGTGAGCGTCGCGTCGGTGGCTTCGAGCGTTGCCTTCTTCGCCTTGATGGCGGCAGCGTACTCTTTGAGTCGCTTCTCGGCAAGGGTAATCTCCAACTGCTGGTACTCAATCTCTTTGGCTATGGCATCGAACTCGCGGTTGTTGCGGACGTTGTTCTGTTGCTCGTTGTACTTGGCAATCTGAATCTGCGCTTGGTCAATCTCGCGTTTGCGCTGCTTGGTGAGGGTGTTGAGCTCCTCAATCTCGGCATTGATATTCGCCATACGCGTTTTCAGTCCTTCGATTTCGTCCTCCAAGTCCTGCACCTCCAAAGGCAGCTCGCCCTTGATTTTGTTTATCTCGTCGATTTGGGAATCGATTTTCTGCAAATCGTAGAGAGCCATAATCTTCTCGTACATCGAGTAATCGGCGTCCGATGTTTTTTTCTGTGTTGCCATATTATGATTATTTGTTTATTTTCTACCTCAAAAAACGCCCAAATGCGGCGGTATCGTGCTGTATTACAGGCAGTAATGCACAGGATTGGCTGTACACGCGCTCCTATGGAGCGCAAAGTTAGTGATTTTTTTTGACAAAATATCAAATAAAATGCCTATTGCGCAAAATTCGCTCTCGAAATGACCTATATCCGCCACGACGAACGCTCCGTCGGGTGCGAAAAAGTCGTTGTAGCGCAGGTCGGCAGTAACGTAGATGTCGCACCCCGACTGCCGTGCATCGTCCATCAGCGAGCCGCCCGCACCCGTGCAGACAGCCACGCGGCGCACACT
>JBNMLI010000085.1:0-6532 GCA_050874765.1 Alistipes sp. | reverse complement strand
TAGTCGTCTGCTTTATCTGTTAAACCATTAGAATCGGAAATATACGTTCAGGTAATAGGTCGTTCCGTAGAGGTAGAAATACTTGGAATCGAACTTGGAGTAGTTCATATATTTCACAATCTTCGGGTCTCCGGTCTCGCTCGCCACGACATTCGGACCATAGAATTTGCTCAATCGCATCTGCTCGTAACCGCCCGTACGGAATGTACGGTTGTTGAGCAGGTTCTTGATGTCGAAGCTGAAACCGAGCGAATACTTATACTTGATATACCAGTTCTTGCCGACACTGAGGCTGAGTGTATAGACATTGCCCAGACGCTCCTCCGCCTTAACCTTGGCTATTTTGGTCAGAATCTCACGCTTCTGCGGACCCCACATCTCGTCGAACGAAGAGTAGCCCTGCGCCTCGACATAGATGTTCGTCAGTTTGTCCGACAAGTATTGGGTACGATACATCGGGTTCATCGAAAGGTAGGTATCCATATAGTAGTTGAAATCGACCGAAGCAAACCAGTTGTGAGGACCACGATAGGACAAACCTACGTTGAATGCCTTTTGCGGAGTGCTTTCGATGTAGTAGTTCTTCCAATTTACGGTGCTGACCACAGAGACGGACGCACTGTTGTCGACAACCTGTATGAAGGAAGGGTCGGACACATAGCGGTAGTCGCCGACGCTGATTGCACCGTTGAGCGAAATACCTGCACCGAGCGGCATCTGCAAGCCCAACTCAATACCCATATAACGTTTGTCGATATCCGACATCGCAAAGTTGGTGAACGACGACTGCAAATCATCGTAGAACGAAATCACTCGCGCTTGGTCGTCGATGCGGGTGTAGTAACCCGACAGACGAGCCTTAATCCAAGGGAGTTTCAACTCGTAGGTCAAATCCACGCCGTAAATCTTTTCGGGATTGAGCAATGGCGTCGCCTGATTACGAGTACGGGCCGAAAGGAAGGCGTCGCGGAAATGCGGAGCATTCTGCATTGCAACTGCATTGACCTCCAATGCGTGTGCGCCCGAGAATTGGTAGCGCAAGCCGAGTTTTGCCTTATATGTCAGGTATTTGAGGTGTTCCGAATCGCCGTATGAATTGGTTGGGAACAGACCCTTGCGCCACAGACCCTGACGCCACATCGACGAGAAACCGATTTCGCCGCCGAGGTTCATCGAGAAGCCGCCCGCAACAAAGTTGTACATTGCCCAAGCCTGACCCTCGCGAACGTGTGCATAGTAGTCGTAGCCGAACTTGTCGCCCTCCTTCACCAAGCGAGGACCGCCGTGCTTGTAGTAGTAGTCCAAGTCGTTCTGGTAAGCGATTTCGTTGGAACCGAAGTCGCGCTGTGCGAACTTATCGACATCGACCCAATAGTCGCCGCCGAGCAAATCCTTCACCTTATCGTAGTATTCGGTACGGTTTACGCGCGCCTTGATACCGCCGACGATTTTGGAACCGTTCTTGAAGAGGTGGTCGACCGTAATGGCGAGGTTGTAGTCGATTTGGTCGGTATGACGCTCCTCAATCATCGAACTCGAACGGTGCTTGTCGCTGCTGTATTTATCGTCGATACTGCCACCCGCGCGGTTGTTGTTGATGAGTTCGTCGAACTCGATACGACCCGTCCAATTTGCCAAAGTTTCATCGCGCTTGGCAGCGTATGTTTCGAGCGTCTGGTCGGTATATTTGGCGTCAGGCAGGTTATAGAGGTCGATAACGTTGTTGATGTCCTCCATATCGCGCAAGCGGTTGCCATAGTACGAAGGCAGGTAACGGTAGTAGTCGCCACGAGGGTCGGGTCCGTCGGCCCATGTGAGTGCCGAGTAGCCGTTGTAGCCGAGGCGAACCGATGTAGCGGCACGCAGGCGCGTGTTGTCGCTGATTTGCCAATCGTAGTTGAGCATGATGATAGGCTCGTGAGTGTTACGCACACGCGAGTTGCGCAGTTTGCCGTTCTGGTAGCCGACGTTAGGATTGTAGTAGTTGCTGCCGAACAAATCGTAAGCCTCCTGCGTCGAAGCCTGCTGTGCGCCGCGCTGCGTCGGTGCGCCGAGAATGGTCAATGCCAAGTTGTGGCGATTGTTGAAGTTCTTCTCGACCGAAGCAAAGTAGCCGAAGCCGTTGTAATATACACCATCGACATAGCCGTTGTAGCCCTGTCGCGTCGAGAGCGAGAAGCCATACGACCAGCCGCTGTCGAGCATACCCGAAGCGTAGGTTACCATTGCGCGAAGGCGGTACATAGCGTTACCCGACGCCAAACTTGCACGGAAGCCCTTACGCATCTGCGAAGCGCGCGCCAAGATGTTGGTCGTACCGGCAATGCCGCCCAGAGCAATATCTGACGGACGCAGACCCGAAGTAGTTTCTTGGTTGCGCGTTGCATCGTTCAGACCCGTCCACAGCGACCACGGACCGTAGCCCGTAAGAGCATCGTTGAAGCGGATACCGTTCAGATAGACATCGGTATTTTGCGAATCGTAGCCACGCACGTTGAATCGCATCTCACTGAAACGGTACGAGGCGATGGAGTTGAACACGTCTTTCGAGGCCGAGAGCGACGATGGCAACGACTGCGAGTCGCCCGATTGGTCGGTATCGGTGTCGAGTTCGGCAAATGCCGCATCGTCGATACTGCCTGCGGGACGTACGGCGTCCGGAACAAGCATCACCGAATTGATGTCCTTAACGATTCGGTCGATACGCACCTTCAAGGTCAGCGGTTCGAAGTCCTGCGCCTCGAATTTCACATCGTACTCACCCTTCTCGATTCCGTCGAATACGAAACGGCCGTCATCTGTGGAGAGCGTCTCCACACCGAGTGCGGGTATGCTCACCTTCACCTTGCCGATAGCGGCACGGGTTCCGCGAGATACCACAGTACCCTTGACTCCACCCTCTTGGGCAAACGCCGAGAATGCGAAAAGAGCAAAAATTAGGAGTAATAGATTTCTCTTCATATATTATTTATTTGTTTTGTTTTCCCATATAGATGTAGACAGGGAAGTGGTCGCTGAATCCGTTTTGGAAGTTGGTTCCCACGAATGTACGGAGCGGATAGCCACGATACTGTCCCGATGTTTGTACCATATAAGGGCGACGGAAGATGTAGCCGTAGTACTTCTCGCCGTCCGCCTTTTTCAGGCGGATACCCTCTTTGTCGTTCACCAGATTTTCGGTGACAATTATGTTGTCGAACAGGTTCCACGAATCTTGATATGCCAAAGTTCCCATACCGGCTTTCAGCACGTCGATAAACGGATTGTAGAAATCGCCCGCCTGCAAATCCTTGATTTTTGCCTTTGCACCCAAGCAGTCGGGGTCCACGATGCTCTTGTCGGTTGCGTCGTCGTTCAAGTCGCCCATAATGACCACTTTGGTCGAAGGATTATTGCGCAACACCGAATCCTTGATAAGTCGGATAGCGCGACCTGCCGCCTCGCGTTTAGGCGACGATGCCTCCTTGCCGCCCAAGCGCGATGGCCAGTGCGAAACGAGGAAGAAGAACGGTTCGCCCTCTATCGTACCCCACATCGTAACGAAACCGCGGGTGAGGAAATTGGGCTGGTTCGGCAATTTGAACGGAATTTCTTGACTACCCTCCAACTTGAAGATGTCGGGGCGGTAGAGGAATGCAACATCAATGCCTCGACGGTCGGGCGAATCGTAGTGAACGATGTGGTAGTTGGCAGGGGCGAGTTTCTTGGTAGAAACGATATCCTCCAACACGCCGCGCGTTTCGACCTCCGACACACCTATTACGGCAGGATAACTCCGCTGAATGGCTGCAATATCGAAAAAGACGCGCTCGATATTGCCGAGTTTCTTGTAGTACTTGACGGTGTTCCATTTACGCGAACCCTCGGGAGTGAACTCGTCGTCGCGGGTTTCGGGGTCGTTGATTGTGTCGAAGAAGTTTTCGAGGTTGTAGAAGACAACCGTGTAGGGCTTCTGCGCAAACAATACGAGGAATGCCGTAACAAACAGCAAGGTCAGAAATGTTTTCTTCATACAGGTCTATAATTTATTATTTATTCGCAAACTTGTTTGGCGTTGTTTATTGCAATCCGCTCCACCGTTTAGGGTCGCACTGGCTCTTTACTGCATCGGCAATAGCCGGATTGAGCATATTGAAAAACTCGAAACCGGTCTGTCGCTCTATATATTTAATAGGTACGACCGAACCCGACGGCAACGAAAGGTCATCGCCCGAGTTCTCGTGTTGCAACCATATTCCTATCGCTTGGAGTTGCGAAGCATCTTCGAACGAATCGACCGAGCGTTGGGTGTTACCCTTGACCGTGCGCAGTACCACCTTGAAATAGTGCGATGGCGTAGGCATCGAGTTGCCCGCTCCGTCGCCTGTCGATGTCGCTATGGACGAACTGTACGGACCGCCGAAATATGCACCCGTAACGACATAGAGCGTATCGCTGCAAACCCAGTTGCGCACTTTGCCCTCCAAATAGCCCCAGCGTTTTTGGTTGAAGTTGCTCTGCTGCGGGGTCATATTGGTGGCATAGAACGTTTGGTTCATCATCTCCTGCGAGCATTTGCGGTCGGCGGCAGGGATTTGGTGTCCGCGGTCGTAGCGACCGATATAGGAACGACCGACAAGATATGCCTGCCACGATGTTTCCACCTCGGGGTCGTAGCCGAAATCGCTGTTATTGCGGTTGGCACTGCCCGATGTATAGCACTTATGCAGCGGATAGGCAACCCACAACGATGCGTGCTTGGTCTTGTCGAAACAGAATGTATAGTTGCGTCGTTGCTCGCCATTGAGCGTTGCCGAGTGTGTCAGGTAGATGTAGTCGTCATTCGGCACATACTTCGGCAGTTCGTTCCACGGTTTGTCGTAGGATTGCGGAGCCTCGATTATGGTTTGACGCAAAGGCAGGTCGAAATTGTAGCCGTTGTCGAACGATACCGCGATTGTGGCGTAGCGAATCTCTTTGCCCGTGTTTTGAGCGAAATAGACCCACTGCCCCATATCGGAGGTAGTCATCTCGCCCGAAAATTCGGTTACGTTGCCGTTGGTCAGCGTACACCAATCGTTGTCGGACTCGACCGACACGGTATATTGCGTACCGATTGGTGCTTCGAGGCGCAACTGACAGCTTGTCGCATAACCCTTTACGACCGAATTGCAGTTAAGGTATGCACGGGTGGTAACAACCCGCTCCTCCGGCTCCGATTTACTGCACGAAGCAACGCACAACAGCGCGATGGTCGCAAAAAGTATGGCGTTAATTTTTCTCATAATTCTAATTCAAACATCTGTTTCGGGTGTATGCGCGGTAGCGGTTTATCGTCGTCGCGATATAGGCACCGCCTCGCTCTGCCCCGTTGTTGTTTTATTCGTCTTTTCTCTTCACTTGCAACCGAAGGACCGGTCAAAGTCCTTCGGCCGAAAAATGCTATTTCTTGTAAACTATCTCGAACGACTCGGCGTTGAAGACCATAATCGTCTTATTTACAAGTTTGAAATACTCGTATTTGTTACCTGCGAACGAGTAGGTTACGGTATGGACATACTGGTCGCCGTCCGGCTCGTAACTTGTCTTGGTCGGAGTAACCTCGATGTTGTCGAACTCGGCGGAACTTGCCGGCTTGTAGCCCATATAGATGCTGACATTCATCGCCTCGGTATTGGACGAGCGCAACTTCACGACAATCTCCTGAATATCGGTCAGCGACTCCTCGTTGGTGATGAAGCCCTGATAGTTGGTATTGGTTTTGCTACCGCGAATCTGAATGGTATTCACACCCGTCGTGTGGCGAATCTGCGCAGCGGTGAACTTGATGCCGTCGGTAGTCCACTTTACCCACGAATCAGGCGTTGCGATAGGACCTTCCCAAGTCGAAGCGAGGCTTCTGCCCAACGATGTTTCGATAGATGCCAACGTAAACTTGACACGCGAAGCGTCTGCCGAAACCGCAGCGTTCTGTTTCAGAGCAACCGTCTTCGAGAGCGAGCCTGCAACACCGTCGATGGTGTAGGATACCGTAATCGTCAATGTAGCCTCGACAGCTGCGTCCTTCTCGTTCTTCTTGGCAACGACCGAAACCGACTGCTTGTCTGCCGAGACGGTCGTGGTGAACTGTGCCGCATTGTCGGTAGTGGCGGTAACCTCGTAGGAAGGGATATTCTTGGTCGTCAGTGCCACAGTATGGGTTTCGCCATCGGCAATAAACGTAAGGCTCTCCGGTGCGACTTTCAGGATAGGGTCGGTAGGCTCCGAGAATGCCTGCACGTCGGCCAACGAAGTAGGGAACATCTGGAATGCGGAGTTGTAAACCTCCATAACGCCGTAGATATTACCGCGCTCGGTGATGTATTTCTCCGTGCCGAACTTCGCCTCCTTGCTTACGCGAGCCGTAACATTTACGCCCGAGTCATCGACCAAAGTGTTGTTGAAATAGTTGTCCGAACCGCTGTACCAAGTGCCTGCCGTCTTCGGAGTAACATCTTTCACGCAGATGTACATACCGACATACTCCATCGAGTTGGCCTGCTTTGCTGTAAGT
>JBNMLI010000084.1:0-6602 GCA_050874765.1 Alistipes sp. | reverse complement strand
GGTATGCGGTCGTGGGCGAGCGCAACGCCGTGGACGAATACGCGACGGTCGTTGATGGTGAATTTCTTCTCGGGCGTTACCTCGATGCGGCGGAAGCCCGTCTGCACGCGCACGGTATCGCCGCCGACTGCCACCTCGACCGTATAGAGGCGCGGGCGCGAGGGCGACCACAGTTCGGGACTATCGACCGTGAAAGGCACGTTGAGCAATTTGCCATCGACCTTCGCACGCACGCTCTTGCTCGTAGCCACATAGCCGTCGGGGGCAACCACATCGACAGCCACGGTGCAGGGCGCGTCCTTCTTACCCGTCAGCATCACGCTCACTGCGCCCTCAACGCGCTCCGGAGCGACAGACTTCTGTTGCACCAAAATGCCGTCGGTGCCGTAGTAGGTCGGCGAGATGGCGGTGCGGTCGGTCGCAATCAGTTCGACATCGCGGTAGATGCCGCCATAGAGGTTGAGCGAGGTAGAGGTCGGCAGCACATCGTTCTGAAAGGCGTTGCTGACCACTACCAAGAGCGTATTAGCCTCGCCGAAGCGCACGGCATCGGTAATTTCGAAGGTGAATGCCGTCCACCCGCCGCGGTGTTCGCCGATGTGGCGACCGCCGAGGAATACGTCGGCAATGCTCTGCACGCCGTAGAAGCGCAGGAAGAGCCGTCGCCCCTGCCACTCGGCAGGTATGTAGAGCGACCGCTCGTAGTTGGCGGTGGTTTGGCGGTAGGAGCCGTCGCCCGTCAGTGCATCGAGGTTCCAAGTGTGGGGCAGGCGCACATAGCGTGCCTCGTCGCTCGAATTCTCCTCCTTGAAATAGAATTTCCAGTCGTTGTTGAGTATATAGACCTCGCGCGCCTGCGACTGCGCCGCAACGGCGATGGCGAAAAAGAGTATGGTTAAGAGTTTTTTCATAGTTTCGGTATTCTTTCGCAAAGTTAAAAAAAAACACTAACTTCGTGCGAAATATGAACATTTTTGACATCATAACACTCGTTGTACTGCTCTGGGCAGTGGTGAGCGGTTGGCGCACGGGGTTTGCGGCGCAACTGCTTTCGTTTGCGGGAATAGTGGCGGGATTGATACTCGCCGTGCGCTTCGGGGCGCAGGTCGGGGCGTGGCTCGGAATAGATGCCCAATTCGCCGCCGTCGCGGGATTCGTCATCACGTTCGTCGTGGCGGTCATCGTCGCGCTGGTGGCGACGAAGTTCCTCAAAGCTATGCTCTCGTTCGTCGGTCTGCACTCGATAGACACCATTTTGGGCATAGCCCTCTCCATGCTGAAATATCTGCTCATTTTGAGCGTCGCCTACGCCGCATTCGGCTCGCTCAACGACGACCTGCGGCTCGTGGAGAAGCGGCACATGACAGCCTCGCGCACCTTTGCACCCGTGCGCAACGCCTCGGAGTGCATATTCCCGTACATCAAGTGGCTCAAAGAGCAGATACCGATAACCAAAACGGAGGAGGAGAACAAAAAATGACGACACGCGGACTTGTAATACGCTCGACGGGCAGTTGGTACACCGTCGCGTGCGACGACGGCACGCAACGCGAGTGCCGCATACGGGGCAAACTGCGTCTGCGCGGGGTGCGTTCGACCAACCCCGTGGTGGTCGGCGACACCGTAGAGGTGGAGCAGGACGAGCGCGGGGAGTGGAACATCTGCGACATAGCACCGCGTCGCAACTACATCATACGGCGCGCATCGAATCTCTCGAAGGAGTCGCACATCATTGCCGCCAATGTCGATAACGCGCTGATTGTAGCGACATTGACCGAGCCTGTAACGGCGACCGAGTTTATCGACCGACTGCTGGTAACGTGCGAGGCTTATAAGGTGCCTGCGACGCTGCTGCTTGCCAAGAGCGACCTCAACGACGCTTGTGCGGAGGCTGTTGCCGAGTTCCACCGCACCTACGAGGGGGCGGGCTACGAGGTGATAGACCTCTCGAACGTGGACGGCAGGGGTGTGGAGCGTGTGCGCGAGATTACGCGCACGGGCATCACGTTGCTCTCGGGCAACTCGGGCGTAGGCAAATCGACGCTCGTGCAGCGGCTCAATCCCGCGTTGGAACTGCGCACGGGGGCGATTTCGGAGAGTACGGGCAAGGGTCGCCACACAACGACCTTCTCGACTATGTATCCGACTATTGAGGGAGGCTACATAATAGACACACCGGGCATAAAGGGTTTCGGGCTGATAGACATCAACGACAAGGAGTTGTGGCACTACTTCCCCGAGATGATGCGTCTGGCACCCGACTGCCGATTCTACAACTGCACGCATACGCACGAGCCGCATTGCGCCGTCATAGAGGCTGTCCGGAGCGGTGAGATGGCGTATTCGCGCTACGAAAGTTATCTGAAAATACTCGACGAAGATGAGAAATACCGCAAATAGTCCGCTCACGGCGGAGCAAATAGGTGAGCGAACGCGCTACCTTGCCGAGTTTATGTTGCCCGAGCGGAGGGAGGCTCTCGCGCGTGCGCTCGACAACCGCACCGACTATATGACGGTGATGACCGAGAATATGTTCCACCCGCAGAATGCGAGTGCCATAGTGCGCCACTGCGAGGCGTTCGGTGTGCAGAATATCCACACCGTCGAGTCGCTCTGCGTCTTCAATCCCAATCTGAACATCGTGCGCGGCACAGACAAGTGGATAGACATCAACCGCCACGCCACCACTGCCGAGGCTCTCGGCGCGCTCAAAGCTCAGGGCTACCGCATAGTGGCGACCACGCCCCACCGCGAAAGTTGCACGCCCGAAACGCTCGATGTCTGTCGCGGACGCTTTGCCGTAGTCTTCGGCACCGAGAAGCAGGGCATATCCGACGAGGTTGTGGCGGCGGCGGACGACTTCCTGCGCATACCGATGTGCGGGTTGGTCGAGAGTCTGAATGTGTCGGCATCGGCGGCGATATTGATTTACATACTCTCGCAACGTATGCGGCGCGAGGTCGGGGAGTGGCGACTCTCGGCAGAGCGGCACGCCGAGTTGCTCTACCGCTGGTATCGCGCCTCGGTCAAGGACGCCGATGCGTTGCTGGCAAGGGAGTTTGAGAAATACTGATTACTTAATCTTAATAATTACTACCAACTAATCACTATTCACTGAACACTAAACAAAGGTAGATGCCAACTCATTTGCTTGCGCAAATGTGGCATGACGATTTATTATATGATTTACAATACTATTCACTAAACACTAATCACTATCCACTATCCACTGAACACTAACCACTATCCACTATCCACTATCCACTAACCACTAAAAAATGCAAGCAATAATTGTCGCGGCGGTGGTCGTCGCATACATCGCACTGCTCTTCGCAGTGGCGTACATATCGGGCAAGCGCGCCGATAATCAGGGATTTTTCGTCGGCAACCGCTCGTCGAAATGGTATGTCGTCATGTTCGCAATGATTGGCGCGGCGATGTCGGGCGTTACGTTCGTGTCGGTGCCGGGTATGGTCGCAGCGAGTCAATTCTCCTATTTTCAGATGGCACTGGGCTTCTTCGTCGGGCAACTCGTCATAGCCTTTGTGCTGATTCCGCTCTTCTACCGTATGCAGTTGGTGTCGATTTACGGCTATTTGGAGGAGCGTTTCGGCAGCGGCTCGCACAAGACGGGCGCGTGGGCGTTCTTCATCTCGAAACTGCTCGGTGCGTCGGTGCGCCTCTACTTGGTATGCGTCGTGTTGCAGTTGCTGTTGTTCGAGCCTTACGGCGTGCCGTTTTGGGCAAATGCCGCGATTATGGTCGCGCTGGTATTGCTCTACACCTTTCAGGGCGGTGTGAAGTCGCTCATCTGGACCGATTCGCTCAAAACGCTCTGCCTGCTGTCGAGCATCGTGCTGTGCATAGGCTTTATCGTCGCGCGGCTCGACATGACGTTGGGGCAGACGATAGCCACGGTCGCCGACAGCGACTATTCGCGCATATTCTTCTTCGACGATGTGAACGACCGTCGCTACTTCTTCAAGCAGTTTTTTGCGGGCGTGTTCGCGCTCATAGCGATGACGGGACTCGACCAAGACCTCATGCAGCGCAACCTCTCGTGTCGCAACCGCACCGATGCGCAGAAGAACATCGTGCTGTCGAGTCTGTTGCAGACCGTCGTCATACTCCTCTTTCTGGTACTCGGAGCGATGCTCTACATCTTTGCCGAGCGCACGGGCATAGCCCTGCCGGCGCAGAGCGACAATGTGTTTGCTGCCGTGGCGACATCGCCGCAGTTGCCGCTCATCGTGGGCATAATGTTCGTGCTGGGGTTGATTTCATCGACCTACTCGGCGGCGGGGTCGGCACTGACGGCACTGACGACCTCGTTCACGGTGGATATTCTCGACGGGCAGCGACGCTACGACGAGCAACGCCTCACGCGCGTGCGCAAGCGCGTCCACATAGCGATGGCGGTGGCGATGTTTGCGGTCGTGTGGGCATTGTACGCGCTCAACAACACCAACGCCATAGATGCCGTATATACGCTCGTAAGCTACACCTACGGACCGATTTTGGGTATGTTCGCCTTCGGCATTCTGACGCGGTGGCAGGTGCGCGACCGCTACGTCTTCATCGTGGCAATCGCCGCGCCCGCGCTGTGCTACATACTGCAAGCGAACTCCGAGCGGTGGTTCGGCGGGTATAAGTTCAGCTACGAACTGCTGATTGTCAATGCCGCGATTATGTTCGCGGGTATGGCACTCTTGCGCAAGAAAAACATTAAGCAATAACTCAATAGAAAAGAGATGATTACACTCATAGCCGACGGCGGCTCCACAAAGTGCGATTGGGCGGTGGCCGACACTGCGAACGGCACGCTGTTGCACCGCTTTCAGACCGAGGGCATCAATCCCTTCACACGCACGCGCGAGGAGATTCGCGCCATTCTTCGCACCCACGTTGCACCCGTTGCCGCGCGCTACGGAGCAGAGAGCGTGCGCTTCTACGGCGCAGGTGCGGCATTCGACAAGGTAGCACTCCTGCGCGAGGAGTTGGAGCGCGTAACGGGAGCAACCGACATAGAGGTATGCAGCGACATCGACGGCGCAGCACGCGCGACGGTCGGCAACGGTCGCGGCATAGTCTGCATACTCGGCACAGGCTCGAACTCGCGCCTCTACGAGGGCGGGCAGGCGCAACAGAGCGTCGCCGCACTCGGCTATGTGCTGGGCGACGAGGGCAGTGGTGCGGTGTTGGGGCGCACGATAGTTGCCGACATACTCAAAGGCATCGCCCCCGAGCGCATACGCACGGCATTTGCCGAGGCGTTCCCTGCGCTGACGCAGGCGGAGATTCTCGACCGCACCTATCGCCGACCGATGCCCAATCGCTTTTTGGCCTCGTTCGCACCGTTTTTGGCGGAGCGGTTGGACGACCGCTATGTCTATAATCTTGTATTTGACTGCTTTACGCAGTTTCTGCGGCGCAATGTGGCGCAATATCCCGCTGCACCCGTATGGTTTGTAGGCTCGGTGGCGCACTACTTCGCGCGCCCGCTTGCCGACGCTCTGCGCCACGAGGGTATGGCGTTGGGCGGCATCGTACGCTCGCCGCTCGAAGCACTGGTAGCCTTTCACTCGGGCAAGGGCGCAGCAGCGGAGAGCGGAGCAGAGGCGGAGGCTGTGGCACAGCCCGCATTCCGCAAAATCACGGAGGAGTCGTCGCTCTACGACGATTTGGAGCATCGCAGCGTGCATGAGCTACTCACGGCAATCAACACCGAGGACCACCTTGTAGCCGAGGCTGTACGCCGCGCATTGCCCCAAATCGAGGCGTTCGTAACGCGCCTGATTGAGCGTATGCGGCGTGGAGGACGGCTCTTTTACATGGGCGCAGGCACGAGCGGACGCTTGGGCGTACTCGACGCTTCGGAGGTGCCGCCGACATTCGGTATGCCGCCTACGGTCGTCATCGGCATCATTGCGGGTGGCGACACGGCACTGCGCACGCCTGTCGAGGGTGCGGAGGACGACACCGAGCAGGGGTGGCGCGACCTGACGGCGCACGACATCACGCCACTCGACACGGTGGTCGGCATAGCCGCCTCGGGAACAACGCCTTACGTCATAGGAGCGATAGGTGCGGCACGCCGTTTCGGGTGTCTGACCGCCTCCATATCGAGCAATCCGCACTCGCCGCTCGGAGAGGCGGCTGAGGTTGCCATCGAAACCGTCGTCGGACCCGAATTCGTTACTGGCAGTTCGCGTATGAAATCGGGTACGGCGCAGAAGTTGGTGTGCAATATGATAACCACGACGGCGATGATTGGACTCGGGCGCGTGCGTGGCAACCGCATGGTCAATATGCAGTTGTCGAACAAGAAGTTGGTCGATAGAGGCACGCGCATGATAGTCGATGAACTCGGACTGCCCTACGAGCAGGCGCAACGCCTGCTGTTACTCCACGGCTCGGTGCAGAAGGCAGTGGAGGCGTTTTCGAGTGGAAAGTGAGTAGTGGTTAGTGGATAGTGAGAAGATAATAAGAGAATAAAACAAGTCATGGCACAATCGAGCAACCGACAAGGGTACTGATACCCGATTCGGGTCTATGTGAAGATTGACTGCCATCTACATTTGTTAGTGATTAGTGGTCAGTGG
>JBNMLI010000083.1:0-6620 GCA_050874765.1 Alistipes sp. | reverse complement strand
CCTTGTGCGTCGATATTTTTTCATACCTTTGTTAAATAAAAGATTTATACCATGAAACTAACACCTCTTTTCGCGCGACGCAGTATCGGACTGCTGTGCGCCGTGGTGCTTGCGTCGGCAACACCGCTCGTTGCCGAGGCGCAAACGCACGTTCAAACCCAATCGGACGACGATGACCCCATGGACGGCAGAGATGCGCAGGGGCGTGTGCGCCACGAGAGCAAAGACGGCTTCGTGTGGCTCACCCGCAGAACCAAAGGCTATTTCGAGATATTCGATGCTTCGGGCAAGGTCATTATTCCGCTTTCGCGCCGATACACGCTTGTTTCATACGACTACACGCGCCACCGTTTCCGCGTAGCGCGCCGTGTGGATAAGGATACCTACTACCGCGGACTGTGTGCTGCCGACGGTACCGAAATGATGTCGCCCGACCGTGGCTATACCTATTGCATCTATATCGATAAGAGCAAAACCTACCATGTGAAGAAGGGCGATTGCGTAGGCTATTGCGATTCGCTCGGTCGCGAATTTTTCTCGCCCGATTTGGGCTGCACCTATTGTAAAATCGAGAGAAAGAACGGCAGTTTGGGTTTCAGTGTCGGCAGGGACGGCGCAGCGGGCTATTATGACGCGCAGTGCCGCGAGGTCGTTCCTCTCTCGCGCAGCTACACATCTTGCCGCTGTCGTGGCGACTATTTCGCAGTGGAGCGCGGCGAGCATCAGTGCGGTATTTGCGACAAGGAGGGCAAGGAGATTGTACCGACCGTGTGGTACTCCATCGTGTGGAACAACTCCGTCGGCGCATATATGGGCAAACGCGATGTGAATTCGCGTTGGGAGCGCATCGACCTCGATAATCCCTATCCGAACAATTAATCGCCACGCATACTATAAAAACAAACCGTCCATACCTTTTGCGGGTATGGACGGTTTCGCTTTGTGCCTTTTATTATTGACTATCTGTCGGCACGGGCTTTCGATTTCGACTTTTTCTTCTTGCTGTCGGCGACAATCTTCTTCACCAACGGCAGACGGTCGATTTGGTTGGCGCGGTCGAGGAAATACTTGCGCATATCGTTCCATCGGTAGTATGGCGCAATGTCGCTCGCGATTGGCAGACGGCACTCCTTCTCGTTGTGCATCAACTTGACAATCACATCGCCCGCCTTGTTGCGGTAGAATATGAATTGCAGGTTGGTTGCCATAGGCGTTATGCGGAAATCCGCCCAGAGGTCTTTCAGATTAGGGTTGAGGAACGATGTGCGTGCGCTCTCGCCCTCGACCTGCATCGCTGCCAATGCCGCGATGACCGTAACGTCATGACCGAAGCGCAGAAATGCCGTGCGTCCGCCGTGGGCAAGAAAATCGTCGGCATCGCGCACAATCTCGCGCAGAAGCACCGAGCCGTCGTAGAGTATGCCGTCGCCCCACTCCTCGGAATTGGCGAATGTCGCATAGCGTTGGCGGCTGATTTGCTCCCACAACTTCATACGCTCCTCGCCCGTGAACACCTCGTCGATGCGCTCGTCGCCCTCGGTGTCCTGCATGATGACGCTCAAATAGAAGAGGTTGCGCACGAGTTTGTTGTAGCGCGATTTCTCTGCCTCGATTGCGTCGCGGAATTCTGGCTTGTAGATGCGTGCGAGGACATCGTCGGCAATCGATGTGGCGACGCTGTCAATCATTATTTTGGGAGTTTTGCCCGCCTCCTTGAACGAATACTTGCGACCCTTCGACGGTACAAGCACGGCGTGCCAGTTGTCGTTGGTGGTGGCGTAGATGTCGAGCGACGGGTTGAGTTCCTTCAAGCGGGTATCGAATGCCGACATTGAGAGTATGCAACGCGGTACGTTTGTCGAACGGCTTTCGATGTGTATGTTCTTGCCTTTGAAGAGCATAGGGTAGTTGCGATACATACGCTCGGCAATGCCGCGGTGTTCGGCTATGCCTTGTGGCGAGAGTTCGCCCATACGTCCGTGGGCACGGTCGGCAACGCGGTCGACGGTCGCCTGCAATTTCTCGCCCAGCGGTGTAAGCACATCTTTGGCTGCGGCTTTGTTGAGAAAGCGTTGCGAGCGTTCGTAGTTGTCGGGAGCGGCGTGCCAGCGCGAGCCGTGTCGTCCGAAGTGGCTTATATATATCGGTTTGTAGCCTTTCGGTACGGGCGTCAGTTCGGTCGGCTGATAGCGGTAGGTGTAGTAGATACCGCCTGCGCAGTCGGGATTCTTATCGAAGAATTCCGCATCGAGTGGTTGTGCCGAGAGAGTGAGGGTGAACGAGCCTAAAAGGGCGAGTAAAAATAGTTTGATTTTCATAAATTTTTATAGTTTCGTTTTGTTTCTTTTCCTTTCTTTTTATTGCGGAAAAAGTTTCTTTTCCTTTCCTTTTGACGCAATCAGAGTTTCTTTTCGAGATAGTTTCGTATATCTTTCCAATGGTAGTAGCAACCGTTTACAGGTTCGCCGACTGCTTTGTCGAGTCGTTGTTCGCGCTCGCAGAAGAGAACCTTCACCAGCACATCGCCCGCCTTGTTGCGGAAGAAGACCATCTGCACGTTGGACGCCATAGGCGTTACGACATCGACCTGCCACTTGTAACCTATTGTGGCATAGTCGTCTGTAACGGTCGAACCGCACTCAATGCCAAGCAGATTGACCAGCGGAATGATGGTAACGTCATGCCCGAAACGGAGCGTAGCCTGCTCATCGCCCGTCGCGATGGCGCGGTCGGCGCTTTCTATAATGTTGCGTATCAGTGGTTTGGCTCCACCGCGGACTGCATCGACAAAGTGGGCGGAAGGTCCCGTGAGAATGTAGCGGCGCATATTGGAGCATCGCCACAGCGCGGCTAACTCGTTGGTAGTGAATAGGTATTCGAGTGTCGATATGCCTGTATGCGGTGTCGCGCCGAGTATGGCGTTGGCAAGATACATATCGTACATGAAGTCGTTGGTATCCTTGATTGACGCTGCCGCACGCGAGCCTTCGCGAAATAGTGAGCGGATAAATCGTTGTTGGTCAGGCATATTGGCGCGACGCACCGAGTCGCTCAACGGCTTGGCTTCGTCCTTGATGCTGTTCAGGTCGGCAAAGGCGGCGAGGTAGTGGGCATTGGCGGCACTCGCCTCCATCGTGATGTCGGCTTCGGGCGCAAGGCGTGCAAGTTCACTCGCAAATGATGCCATCGAGAGTATGCAGCGCGGTACGGTCGTCGAGCGGCAATCGACGTGTGCCACTTTGCCTTTGCGTGTTGCAAATACCTCTGGATAAGAGTGATACATACGGTTGGCTATACCGCGATGCTCCTCGGCTCCGAGTGGCGAGAGGTCGCCGTAACGCCCTTCGGCATCGGCGGCTATGTGTTGCCAATCGGTATAGAAACGCTCGCCCGTGGCGGTCAGTTCGCCTGCGCGATGTGCTTCGGCAAAGAGTGCAAGCGGCTCGTCGTAGAGGCGTCGGAGAACGTTCCAGCGCGAGCCGTGCCGACCGAGATGGCTGATATAGAATGGCTTGTAGCCTTTTGGTGCGGGTGTGTTGTCGGCAATGCGCTCGACAGGGTAGGGGCGATAGAGTTCGTAGTAGTAGAGCGGGTCGATTTGGCTAATTTCCTCCGCCGACTGCGCCCGTAATGAGGTTGTTGCGAAGAGTGTAAGTCCAAGTAGAAGAATGTGTTTCATCGGTTAGATTCGAGTTTTTTTTCTATTTGTTGGTCATTATTTCCAAGATGAGTCGGTCGGTCTGTTGCATACCGTTGCGCCCGATGGCGGTGAGGTTGTGGATACACTTATCGACATCGTCGTCGATGATGCCCTCCAACGATGTGGTGTGGCGGTGGTGTATGGCAAGTGTGGCGGAGAGGACAGCCGTCGCTACGCCACTCGTAACTTTGAGTGAGCAACTCGGCTTCGCACCGTCGCAAATCATACCCGTGAGGTTGGCTACCATATTCTTGACCGCGTAGGTGATTTCGTCGTAGCCACCGCCCATAAGGTAGGTGATGCCGCAACTCGACCCCGTCGCCGCAACCACACAGCCGCAGAGTGCCGAGAGTCGTCCGAGGCTCTGCTTGATATAGATGACGGTCAGGTGGCTCAATGCGAGGGCGCGGAGCAGTCGCTCGTGCGACGCACCTTTCGCCTGTCCGAAAATGACTACCGGCACGGTTGCCGATACGCCCTGATTACCACTGCCCGAATTGCTCATCACGGGAATCATCGCACCGCTCATACGCGCATCGCACGCGCCGCTCGTGTAGGCGAGAATGCGCGAAAAGAGTGTGTCGCCGAATATGCAGTGGCTCGCCTCGTCGTGGAGCATACGCCCCAAGCCGTGGCCGTAGTCGCTCTTGAACGACAATTCCGCTGCCGCAAGGTTCATCTCTGCCGACTGCCACAGAAACTCGATGTCGGCAAGCGGTACGGTGGTTGCAAAGTCGTAAACCTTGCGAAGGGTCAGTTCGCCGTCGCTTGCGTCGGTTGTGGTGTCGGCGGTTGTCGTGCTGTCGAGCAGTTGCTTGCCGTTGCGGATTATGCTCGTAAAGTGGGTGTGCGAACCCGATATTACGGCAGTCGCATTATCGTTGCCAGAGCGGACGGTTATTTTTATATAGAGAATCTCTTTGCTTTCGGTTTCGGTAGCGATTTTTATGGGAGTGGTCGCCATATAGGCTTTTGCGCGGGCAACAGTTTCGGGTGTCGTGTCGCGCAGAACCTCCAAACCGTATGCGGATTTGCCGACCAAAGCTCCGAGGGCGATGGCTATCGGCAGTCCTATCATGCCCGTATTGGGAATGCCGACACCCATGGCGTTCTTGTAGATGTTGGGGCTTAATGCCGCTTCGATTTGTTCGGGCGTATGTCCGAGTGTTTCGCACGCCTTTGCCACGCACAGGGCAACGGCAATCGGTTCGGTGCAACCTATTGCAGGAACCACCTCGCGCCGGATAAGGTCGATTATGCTTTTGAAGTCGGTCTGTGTCATTATCGAGCAGTTTTGCTGACGCACAAATATAGGATTTTTTTCGGAGCCGAACAAATTTTGTAGGAACGTGGCGGGTGTTTGCGGGTGCGATGGGGTGCGGTGAGGCGTTTTGTGTTTGCAATCAGATGAAAATGACTATATTTGTAGAGTTTTGTCGGACTTTAAGAGATTTTGAAACAGATGATAACAGGTAAAGACGATATGCCGATGTCGGGCAGATTGGAGTCGCTCGACACGCTGCGTGGCTTCGATATGATGTTTATAATGGGCGTCGCGGGGTTAGTGATGAAGTTGTGTGCATTGGCTCCGTGCGCCTTTACGGACGCGATAGCCGCGCAGATGGTGCATGTGCCGTGGAACGGGTTGGCGCATCACGATACCATTTTTCCGCTGTTCCTGTTTATAGCGGGCGTGTCGTTCCCTTTCTCGCTTGCGAAGCAACGGCAGTCGGGTGCATCGATGGCGCAGGTGTATGGCAGAATTCTGCGTCGGGTGGTTGTGTTGGTGCTACTCGGATTGGCTTACAACGGCTTGCTGAAACTGGATTTTGCCACGTTGCGTTGCGCGAGTGTGCTGGTGCGCATCGGTATTGCGTGGGGCGTGGCGGCGGTGCTGTATGTCAATTTCGGCGTTCGGACGAGGGCGGTAATTGCCGGTGCAATATTGCTTGGTTATTGGGCGGTGTCGGCATTTTGCGTCGCGCCCGATGCACCTGCGGGGGCGGATTGCTTTTCGCAAGATGGTTGCATAGCAGGGTATATAGACCGATTGTATCTGCCGGGGCGGTTGATTTACAAGAATTTCGACCCAGAGGGGTTGTTGAGTACTCTGCCTGCCGTGGTTACGGCGATGCTCGGTATGTTTACGGGCGAGGTAGTGAGGTTGCCGCAATCGCGTATGTCGGGCGAACGCAAGGCTTTGTATATGTTCGGCACGGCGATTGTGCTGGCGGTCGTTGCGACGGTGTGGAACGAAGTGTTGCCCGTGAATAAAAAGTTGTGGTCGAGTTCGTTCGTGTGTGCCGTCGGGGCGTATTCGCTCGGAATGTTCGCACTGTTTTATTATATCATAGATGTGCGCGGTTGGCGGCGATGGACGCTCTGGTTTCGCGTGATAGGCGTGAATTCGATTACGATATATTTGGCGCAGCGCATAATAGATTTCCGTAAGATAGCCGATTTCTTCACGGGTGGCGTGGCTTCGCTCTGCTCGGAACAGGTTGCGGCTGTTGTGGCGAGCGCGTCGTATGTGGCAGTGTGTTGGCTGTTTCTATATTTCCTATATAAAAAGAGTGTGTTCTTGAAGGTGTAGAGGGGCTTCGGAGTGGCGTTTTGTGGGTATCGGAAGCGGTGCGGTGCAATGAAATTGAGATATTTTTTGAAAATATGTGTAAAACTTTTGCAGATTAGGAAATTTTATCTATCTTTGCACTCGCAATCGTGAAAACGGCACTTGGTGTCGACCGAAAGCAAACGATGGTGCCATAGCTCAGTTGGTAGAGCAAAGGACTGAAAATCCTTGTGTCCCTGGTTCGATTCCCGGTGGTACCACTCCTCCTTTCATTTGGGCGGTTTCTGATTTCGGTCAGAGCCGCCTTTTTGGTTTTTATACAGATACAAACACAAACTAATAATACTT
>JBNMLI010000082.1:0-6792 GCA_050874765.1 Alistipes sp. | reverse complement strand
TCGATGCTCTTCACAATCAACAACTCGCCGTTCTTCGGTCGCGATGGCAAGTTCGTAACATCGCGCCACATCAAGGAGCGTCTGGACAGAGAGTTGGAGAAGAACCTCGCCCTGCGCGTGGAGCCGGGTGCGAATGCCGATTCGTTCATCGTGTATGGTCGTGGCGTGTTGCACCTGTCGGTGCTCATTGAAACGATGCGTCGCGAAGGATACGAGTTGCAGGTCGGTCAGCCGAAGGTGATTATCAAGGAGATAGACGGCAAGAAGTGCGAGCCTATCGAGGAGATGACAATCGACTGCCCGGACGAGGCGGCAGGTACGGTGATAGAACTGACCACAAAGCGCAAGGGTGTGCTGACGAATATGGAGTCGAACAACGGCAGAACACGTTTGGAGTTCGACATTCCGTCGCGAGGCATCATCGGTTTGCGCTCGAATATGCTGACCGCTACGGCGGGCGAGGCGATTATGTCGCACCGCTTGAAGGGCTTCGAGCCATACGTCGGCGATATAGAGATGCGTACCAACGGCTCGATTATTGCATCGGAGACGGGTACGGCATACGCCTATTCGATAGATAAGTTGCAGGACCGCGGTCGCTTCTTCATCTCGCCGATGGAGGAGGTCTATATGGGTCAGGTTATCGGTGAGCATACACGCAGCAACGACATTACGGTGAACGTAACCAAAGCAAAGCAGCTGACCAACATGCGTGCTTCGGGTTCGGACGACAAGGCTGTCATCGTGCCGCCGAGAGTGTTCTCGCTCGAAGAGGCGTTGGAGTACATCAAGGAGGACGAGTATGTGGAGGTTACGCCGAAGGCGATGCGTCTGCGCAAAATCCTGCTCAACGAGGTCGACCGCAAGCGTGCCGCCAAGTAGCATAAGTTACAAACCGCTCAAAAACAAGAGGATTATGAATATGAAAATCGGAATTGCCAGCGACCACGCAGGCTACGAGATGAAGGAGTTCCTGACGGGCTATCTCGCCTCGAAGGGTTACGAGGTGTTCGACTTCGGTTGCGATTCGCCGGAGAGTTGCGACTATCCCGACTATGCCCACCCGCTCGCGGGTGCGCTCGAAGCGGGCGAATTTCCGCGTGCCATAGGTATCTGCGGCTCGGGTGAGGGTATGGCAATAACGCTGAACAAGCATCAGGGCGTGCGTGCAAGCCTTTGCTGGTTGCCCGAAATCGCGCATATCACGCGCCAGCACAACGACTCGAATGTGCTTGTGTTACCGGCACGTTTCATCGACAACGAGATGGCTTTGGCAATAGTAAACGAGTGGCTCACGACGCCGTTCGACAAGGACGAGCCGCGCCATAGCCGTCGCATAGCGAAGATTCCCGTAACGTCCGCTCAATAAGGCGGTACATAATATAAATAATCGGGGCAGGTACCGCAAACGTACCTGCCCCGATTGTTTGTATGGTCGGGGACTATTTTGCTCTGATGTTGAACAACATGGCGTAGAGCACAGGGAGGAAGAGCAATGTGGCGATTGTCGAGAAGAACAATCCGCCCATGATGGTCGTTGCCATAGAGCCGAACATAGCATCGCTCAACAGAGGTATCATACCGAGAATGGTGGTGAGCGAAGCCATCATAACGGGGCGCAGACGGTTTTGTGCACTGACAACCAACGCCTCGACAGGATTGTCGTTGTTGGCGCATTGCTCCACTATTTCATCGAGCAGCACGATGCAGTTCTTGATGAGCATACCCATCAGACCCAGCGCACCGACGATGGCGCAGAAGTCGAACGTCTTGCCCGTCATAAGCATTGCACTGACAACACCGACTGCCAGCAGTGGGATACAGCACAAGATGATGGTCGGTTTGCGGTAGTCGCCGAACAGCAGAATCAGCACGGCTATGATTAGCACGATTGCCAACGGAACCTGTTTGAAGAGCCAATACATTGTCTGCTCGCTTGCCGCCTTCTCGCCGTCCCAGCGCAGCGAATAGCCGACGGGCAGTTCCATAGCCTCGATACGCTCGGCGATTATCTTGCGGGCGCGTTCGGTTTCGATGCCCGGTGCGGGCGAACACATAACATTTTGCATACGCTGACCGTCGTAGCGCAGAACGACAGGGTCTTCCCACTGCACGCTCATGCCCTGACCGACCTGTCCGAGCGGTTTGGTCTGTCGCAGGCGTTGCATAACATCGCCCTTGGAGAGAGTGCCGCTTGCGAGGCTCATTGCCAAATCGTCGTCGAAGAGCGCATCGACATTGGGAATCAGCGGGAACACGGGAACATTCTCGGGATTGTCGATGATAGTGCCGTCTGCCGATGTGCATTTGAGGTAGATTTTGTTGGAGTGTATGCCCTCGTAGAACGTGCCGACGGGGATTCCGCCCTCGGCAGTCATCAGCGAAGTGGCGATATCCTGTCGGCTCAAATGGGAGCGACGAGCCGACATCTGGTTGTAGTCGGCAACCCAAACGGGTACGGACGGCTCCCAGCCCGTGGTGATTTGCGCCACCTCGGGGCAGTGTTTCATTATCATCTGCGCGGAGTCAGCCAAGCGGTGCAACACGGCAGGGTCGGGACCCATAAACTGCACCTCTATCGGATATTTCTTGAACATGATGTTGTAACGTTTCACCTTGACATAGGCATCGGGGAAACGTTGCGAGAGTTCGCGCTGAATCTCGTCCAAGTTGGCAACGAGCGACTTGGGCGAATCGAAATCGACTATCAACTCGCCGTAGGAGAGCGACGGCAACGCGATGCTGCGCACGAGGTTGTAGCGGGCAGGCGTGCCACCGACCGAAGCCGTTATATCCCTAACCTCGGGGCGGGTTTTGAGGTATGCCTCCATGTCCTGCAAATCCTTCGCCACGCGGGTCGAGTTGGTACCTTCGGGGAGTTTGTACTCTATGTAGAGTTGGTCGTAAACCATATCGGGGAAGAAGCCCTGACGCATATGGAAATAGCCCCACACGCTCAATCCTATCAGCACCAATGCGGTCGATAACATGGCGATACGATGGCGCAGACCGAAGCGGAGCAGATTGCCGAAATGGCGGTATAGCGCGCTGCTGTACATATCGCTGCTGTCGGTCGTGTGGGCAGGCTGTTTGAGCAGATGGTTTGCCATAAGCGGTACATGTACCAGAGCCAGAATCCAACTCAACAGCAGACTGGCTGCCAAGACGATGAACAGGTCGCGGACGTATACGCCCGCCGTATCGGGCGAGAGGAATACGGGCAGAAATGCGAGAGTGGCGATGACGGTGGCACCCAACAGCGGCAAAGCTGTTTTGCGACCGATGGCGCACATCGCCTCGCTTCGCGAAACGCCCTCTTTGAGTGCGACCAATATGCCGTCCACGATAACGATGGCGTTATCGACCAGCATACCCATGGCGAGGATAAACGCTGCCAGTGAAACGCGCTGCATCGTGCCGCCCGTCATACCCAACAGCAGGAACGTGCCGACGACGATTGTCAGCAGGCTGAATCCGATAATCATACCGCTGCGGAAGCCCATCGTAATCATAAGGATTACGACGACGATGATGACCGATTCGACAAGATTGATGAAGAACGTCGATAGGGCACTCGTTACGCGCTCGGGCTGGTAGAAGACCTTGTGGCAGGTGATGCCCGCAGGAAAGCGTGTCTGTTGCAACTCGGCGAGTCGCTGCTCGACCTCCTTACCGACCTTGACGATGTCGGTACCCGATGCTCCTGCCACGGCTATGCCGATGGCGTGTTCGCCGTTGCGGGTCATGGAGTTGCGCACGGGGTATTCGTAGCCGCTCTCGACGGTTGCGATGTCGCCCAAGCGCAGTTGGTCGTCCTCGTGTCCCTGAATAATCATCTCGCGGATTTGCTCGACCGTGCGCGACCTGTCTGCCACGGTTACGCGGATACGTTGGTCGCCGCAGTCGTAGTAGCCCGCGTAGAATGTGCCGTTCTGACCGTTAAGCGTTGCCAGCACCTCGGTAGGCGAGATGCCGAGAGCCGCCAATCGGTCGGCACGCAGCAAGATGTTGATACATTTGCTCTGCTTGCCGTAGAGTTCGACGCGTGCCACGCCGTCGATGTCGGTCAGCTCGCGTTGCAACAAGGTGGCGTAGTCGGCGAGTTCGCGCTCTTCGAAGCCGTCTGCCGTCAGGGCGTAGAACATACCATAGACCAGTCCGAAATCGTCCTGCACGCGCACCGTCGTACCCGACGGCAACGATGCCGAGGCGTCGGAAACCTTGTGGCGGAGCATATCCCAGCACTGTTCGAGGCGGTCGTCGGGGGTGGTGCTTTTGAGTTCGACCTGTATGATGCAGAGGTCGTTGTACGACCAACTCTGGACGTAGCTTACGTCGCCGAGCGTGCGAATGGTCTTTTCGAGCGGGTCGGTAACTTCGAGTTCCATCTCGTGAGCCGAGGCTCCGGGGCGGATTCCGACGACCATGGCAATCTTCACCTTGATTTCCGGGTCTTCGAGTTTGCCCATCTCCCAAGCCGATTTCAGACCGCCGACCAAAAGAACCGCCAGCAGAAAATAGACGAGCTTTTTATGCGAAAAAGCCCATTTGCCGAAGTCAATCATAACAATCCTCCCGTATTGGTTTCAGACTGCGGTTGCATTGGGACGACCGTTTCGCCCTCCGTCAGATTATGCACGCCGCTGACGACGATGCGCTCACCCTCGCCAAGACCGCTCACAACGGTTGCCGTGCCGTCGGTGTGCAACTGCTCGACGCTTACGCTACGCAGGGTAACCGTGCCATCGTCCCCGTAAATCCATACGCAACTCTCGTTGTCGTGGCGGAACAGAGCCGAGGCGGGAATGTTGGCTGCCTCCTGCTTCTTGTTGCGCAGGGTCAGGCGAACCGTGGCATTCATACCCGGTGTTACGGCACTCTTGCCGTTGGCAGGCAGCGCAAGCCGCACGGCGTATAGTTGGTTGGCATTTGCCGAAGGCTCGATGTGGAGCAGTCGCAACGGAATCTCCTCGCCGCGCATGATGTCGAACTCTGTCGACAGCGCGAGAATCTCGTTGCGACGGACGTATGTCGATGCAGGGACGAAAATCTCGATTTCGGGGTTGCTGCCCGACATAAACGCAATGACCGGCATACCCGCTGCTACGACCGTCGGCGGGTCGAAGCGGCGACGCTTGACATAGCCGTCGAACGGAGCGTAGAGTTTCGTATCCGCCAGCTGATTTTTGGCATTGTCGTATTTGGCGGTAATCTGCTGCAAGCCGTAACGTGCTTTGTCGTAGGCATCGGCGGTGGCGACGTTGTCCTTGTAGAGAGCCATTACGCGCTCCGCCTCCGCCTTGACGCTGCGGTATTCGCCCTCGACTGCCTGCAACTGCAACTCGTAGTCGCGCGAATCCATCTCGGCAACGATTGCGCCTTGGCGGACGAATTCGCCGTCGGCAGCATAGATGCGTTGCAGCGTGCCTGAAACTTTGAATGCGAGGTTTACCTCCTTTGCCGCCTTGACGCGACCCGGAAATTCGAGTACATCGTGCGCACCGCCCGTGCGTACGGTGTCGATTCTTACGAGCGGCAGGGACTGTGTCTGCTGTTGCCCGCCGCAACCGACAAGCGTCATCGCAACAACCGTCGTTGCGAGTATTATCATCGATTTGTGCTTCATATATGTATATATTATTGTTATCTGCGACAAAAATATATTATTACATTCGTTCGCAAAATAGCGATATGGTAGTTATATTGTTCGATTTGTTCGATTTTTTGAATTTGACGGTGTAAAATGTGTTCTTTCTGTTAGGTTTTCTTAACTTTGCGAAAAACAAACGGCATGAGTGTAACGAACAGCCTCGGAGTAGAACTGGACGAAATCGATGCTTCGGGCATCGGCAAATACAGTCGTGTGGTGCATTTGGAGAAAAACGGATTTCTGCTGTGCCGCCAAGGGCATATCGTGCTCGGCATGGACGACAAAAAATTCGAACTGCAAGCGGGGCAACTCTACATATATCCCGCCTTTTCGCAAACGGTCGTGCTGGATTACAGCGACGATATACACGCAATAATCGGTGCGGCGGATTTCGATTTCTCGCTCTCGTTGCTCGAAAGCGTATTCGATACGCACAGTTTTGTTTACATACGTTTCAATCCCGTGGTCAGCCTGACGGAGGAGCAGAATCGGCGCATGGAGGAGCTGCTCGGATTCGTACGGCGACGCCAAGCCGATGAGTCGGTGTTCGGGCGACAGGTCGTCGCTTCGCTTGTGCAGGCATTCTGCTTCGAGGTGCTGGACGCCTACATCGCCAACTATCCAGTCGGGCAGGAGAAGACGTCGCGTAAAGATAAGGTATTCAGACAGTTTATCGTCGCACTGCATTTCAATTTCCGCACGCGGCGCAGTGTCGCGTTCTACGCCAAGCAGTTGTGCCTCTCGCCGCGCTATTTCACTACGCTGATTCGCGAGCGGTCGGGCAAAACGCCAGTCGAGTGGATTTCGATGTTCGTCATAGCCGATGCCAAGCTCAAACTCTCCGACCCGCAACAGAGCATCAAGGAGATTGCCACGGCTCTCGACTTTCCGAGCCAGTCGCTCTTCTGTCGCTACTTCAAACTCTATGCGGGTATGTCGCCATCGGCCTATCGGGCTTCGATATGCGCATCGTCAGGCAAAAAAGTGCAATAAAAAACTCGCTGTCTCAGAAGTTGTCAAAAACGGTGGCTATTTTTGTCGAAAATTAAAGGTGTAAGGCTATGTGGCTTTTAGGATTGTTTATTGCGATTTGTGTGTTCTGCTCTATTTTCTGTTCGTACTACGAAATGAAAGGTAAAGAC
>JBNMLI010000081.1:0-6792 GCA_050874765.1 Alistipes sp. | reverse complement strand
CGTCCGCCACATCTGCCGAGTAGTCGGCAGGGAAGCCGTTTTGCGACCACGCCACAGCGATTGTCGTATCCGTCGCACGCACCAGTTTTACGGTCAGTGTCGAGGCGTTGCTCGTGAAGGTGTATTTGCCGTCCGTAAGTTCCGCCGTCGTTGCCACCTGTTCGAACTTGCTCTTGTCGAGCGGGAACGTATAGACCATACCTGCGCTAAAAGCCTTTGTCGGCTTGCGACAGAAGGTGTATTTACCTCGGCTTGTGGTGATGTCGTAATAGACCTTGCCCGTTGTTGCGGTGAAGTCAATCGGCGCAATCAAAGCCCAACCGTCTTGCGATGAGCCTGTTGCAGGCTCCGTGTAGTTGAGCGTAACGTTGCGCTTGTTGAGCACCCCGAGCGTGTGGCTCTGCAAATCTACCGAGCCAAGACCCGACAGATAGCCGTCCTCGACGCGCATGGTTACCGAATTGATGCTCTCGTCGGCATCGAGCGTAATCGCGAAGCGTGCAATCGCGCCGACCGTGTAGAAGTCGAACGACGCGCCGTCGCTGCACTCGCCGAGCATTATGTTGCGTGCCTCCGTATCGGCATCGGCAGATGCAGTGTAGGATTGCACGTTAGGCAGCGTAACCTTTGCCGTGCCGCCCTCGATTTGCGCTGCCGAAGCGGGGTAGATAGCATAGAGCGTCTTCGAGGCAGAAAGTATCGAGCCGCCGAATACGCCGTGCGTACTCTTCGCGCCCGATTTGAGGCGGAATTCCGCTGCCGAGTTGAGGTCGGTTACCGCCACGCAGTCGCCCGCGCGCCAAAGCATCTGTACCGAGCCGTCGTCGCGCACTTCGGCTATGGTGCGGCTCTGCGCCTGCTCCTCGATGAAGCCGTCGAACGAGGTGAGGTTGAATCCGTTGGCTATGTCCATCCCATCGCTGTTGCGCGAACACGACACGCCGACAGCAATCGCCGCAATGGCGAATATGTATTTCAACTTATTCATAGTCTTGAATTTGTTTTAAGGTTAATCCCAAGCGTTGCCGCCGTTGCCGTAATTCATATCGGGGTCGGAGGCCTCGAAGCCTCGCTCCACAAAGATGTCAAATGCCTTAATATCAGGCATATTATATGTTCTCATAGTTCATAAAGGTTGGTTATTCTTACAAAGGTAAGAAATTTTTGATTATTTTTGCAAAAATTTTGGACAAACCTAATGCAGATTAAAGATATGAAAAAAGCATTTGTTTTCCCCGGTCAGGGTGCGCAATTCAGCGGTATGGGCAAGCAGTTGTACGAGAACGTACCGCAGGCAAAAGACCTCTTTGAAAAGGCAAACGACATACTCGGTTTCCGCATCACCGACATAATGTTCGGCGGTACGGCGGACGAGTTGAAGCAGACCAAAGTAACGCAGCCTGCCGTATTTCTCCACTCGGTAGTGCTCGCCACGGCTTTGGACATACACCCCGATGCCACGGCGGGTCATTCGCTGGGCGAATTTTCGGCTCTCGTAGCGGCGGGCGCACTCTCGTTCGAGGACGGCTTGCGCTTGGTTGCCAAGCGTGCCGAGGCTATGCAGAAGGCGTGCGAAAAGCAACCCGGCACGATGGCGGCCATCATCGGACTGGACGATGCGCTGATTGAGAAGACCTGCGCCGAAACCGCAGGCGTGGTCGTTGCAGCCAACTACAACTGTCCGGGACAGCTCGTTATATCGGGAAGCGTCGAAGCGGTCAATGCCGCTTGCGAGCAGTTGAAGGCAGCAGGCGCACGTCGCGCACTCGTTCTGCCTGTCGGCGGAGCGTTCCACTCGCCACTGATGGAGCCTGCGCGCAAGGAGCTCGAAGAGGCTATTGCCGAGGCAAAGTTCCACGCACCGAAATGCCCGATTTATCAGAATGTCGATGCACTGCCTCACACCGACCCCGAGGAGATTAAGCGCAATCTGATTGCACAACTCACTGCGCCCGTGCGCTGGACATATATCGTGCGCAATATGATTGCCGACGGCTTTGCCGACTTTACCGAACTCGGTCCGGGTGCAGTGTTGCAGGGGCTGATTCGCAAGACCGACGCCGAGGTTACGGTTGCGTCGCAATCGGAACTGTAAACAAGACAGTTACACACTTTTGATACGGCAGAGCCACTCGTTGGTTCTGCCGTTTTTTCGTTTGGGTAGAGGCACGTTTTTAACAAATTATATATATTTCCTAAAAAATTAAATAAACTATTGCATATTTATGGATAGTTTTTCTTATTTTTGCACCCCGAAAGGCGTAAATAAAATTACAATATAAAGCAGATGAGTTCTCTTATAGATTTTTTCAACCATCAAGCAACCGAAAGCAAAGGTTTGTCCCACAAGAACAACCTCATAAAGCGCAGCATTATTGCCTATATGGCTGTCAATGGCGAATCGACTCTCGCCGAACTTACCAAGGAGTTGCGTATCAGCGTGCCGACCATCACCAAACTCGTTCAGGAGTTGGTCGAGGAGGGCATCGTGAGCGACTTGGGCAAGGTCGAGACTCCGGGCGGTCGTCGTCCGAATGTCTATGGTCTGACCAACACGACCATCTATTTTGCGGGCATCAACGTCGGCCGCGACCGTATGACCTACGTCATTACCGACCTGCAAAACAACATTATTCAGGAGGTTGTCGATGATACGTTCGAACTGACCGACCGTTCGCAGTGCTTGGAAAAAATCTGTTCCAACATCGAGCATTTCATCAACAACTGCGGCATCGAGAAGAACAAAATCCTCGGTGTGGGTGTCTGCATCGTCGGTCGTGTCAATACCCAGCAAGGTCGCTCCTACAAATACTTCACCAATGTCGAGCAGTCGTTGCGCGACATCATCGAGGAGCGCATCGGCATTCGCGTGCTGGTCGAGAACGATACCCGTTCGCGTTGCTATGCCGAATATACGATAGGTCGCTCCAACAACGAGAAAGATGTCATCTACCTCCACCTCGGTCTGGGTGTTGCAATCGGTATCGTGGTCGATGGCAAACTCTACTACGGCAAGAGCGGTTTCGCTGGCGAGTTCGGCCATATTCCGTTATTCGACAACGAGAAAATCTGCTTCTGCGGTAAAAAAGGCTGCTTGGAAACTGAGATTTCGGGTATCGCCATCGAGGAGAAGATGAGCGAACTTGTAAAGAACGGAGCCAACACTATTCTGCGCCCTAAATACGAGCGCAACGAGGATATCCACATCAACGACATAATCGCCGCTGCCCGCAACGACGACAACCTCTCCATCGAACTCATCGAGGAGGCGGGCGAGAAGGCGGGCAAGGCTGTGGCGTTCCTCATCAACATCTTCAATCCGGAAACGGTCATCGTCGGCGGTAATCTGGCGGCAGCAGGCGATTACATCATGTTGCCACTCAAATCGGCAACCAACAAGTATTCGCTCAGCCTCGTGTATAAGGACACGAAGTTCCGCCTCTCGAAGATGAGCGAGAATGCTCCTGCGTGGGGCGTTGCGATGCTTATCCGCAATCAGGTAATAGGCTTGTAGTGCTTTTTATGCGTCTGCAAGGCGAAATATGTTCTCTGCGTAGTGTCGGGTCGAAAGACATCGACACTATTCTTTTATGGGAGAACGATGCGCGTGTGCGCCTTGCCGGCTCGCCCGAAAAGGCGCGCTTCTCGCGCGACGATGTCGAGCAGTTTGTGCGCAATCAGCAATGCCCGATAACCGAAACCCGCCAGCAACGCTTTATGATTGAGGCAGATGGACGTACGGTCGGTGCAATCGACCTCTACGATTTCGACGGCATCTCGGCAGGCATCGGCATACTCGTCTATGCCGATGCCGACCGTCGCCACGGCTATGCGACCGATGCCCTACGCACCCTCATCGCCTATGCCCGCACACTGCGCCTGCTGATGCTCTATGCCGATGTTGCTCCCGACAACACCGCCAGCCTGCGTCTGTTCTCCCGAGCGGGATTCGACCGTACGCGCGAATGTGCCGATAAAATAGGTTTTACACACATATTATAAATAAACGCCCGCACATCGACCGAAAAATTTTGTTCTCCGCTCGGTTTGCACTATCTTTACAGAAAATAGGCGGCGGCTCGGCAATAAAAACAAAAGCGTGCTTTTGTTTTGTATTGCGCTCGCCTTGCACTATCTTTGTACCAAAAGTAAATACAACCATGAGAATTATTTCACCATCGATACTCTCTGCCGATTTCGGCAACCTCGACCGCGACATCGCGATGCTCGACCGCTCGCAGGCAGCGTGGATTCACTGCGATGTTATGGACGGCGTGTTCGTGCCCAACATCTCGTTCGGCTTTCCCGTGCTGAAACCCGTGCGCAAGGCTACGCGCAAGGTGCTGGACGTGCATCTGATGATTGCCGACCCGATTCGCTACGTTCGGCGTTTTGTCGAGGCGGGTGCCGACTACGTTACCTTCCACTACGAGGCTGCCGACGATGTGGACGCGTGCATCGACGCAATCCGCTCGGCAGGGGCGAAGGTCGGCATCAGTATCAAACCCAAAACCGACGTTGGCGTGCTCGACGAGTGGCTTGCGAAGGTCGATTTGGTGCTTGTTATGAGCGTCGAGCCGGGCTTCGGCGGACAGTCGTTTATCGACGGCTCGTTGGAGCGCATAGCCGCCATACACAAGGCTGCCGACGAGCGCGGTGCGCACTGCCTGATTGAGGTCGATGGCGGTATATCGACTGCCAATGCCGCCGCGGTATTCGGTGCAGGTGCCGATGCGCTGGTTGCAGGCTCGGCTGTTTTTGGTGCGGCGAATCCCGAGGCTGAAATTGTTAAAATGCTTGAAGCCAAATGATTACGATAGATAATCTGACCGTCAGTTTCGGCGGGTGGACACTGTTCGACAACATCTCGTTCCTCATCAACCCCAAGGACCGCATAGGTCTGGTCGGGCGCAACGGAGCGGGCAAATCGACCATACTCAAACTCATCGCGGGCGAACAGCAACCCACCTCGGGAGCCGTTACGCGCAACGGCGAATGTACAATCGGCTACCTGCCGCAGCAGATGCGCGTGGCGGATACTACGACCCTGCTCGACGAAACCGAAAAGGCTTTCGACGAGGTGTTGCGCATCGAGGCTGAAATCGAACGCCTTACGCGCGAGATTGCCGAGCGCACCGACTACGAGTCGGCGGAGTACGAACAACTGCTTCACCGCTTGAACGACGAGAACGACCGCTACCACATACTCGGTGGCGATACGCGCGATGCCGACATCGAGAAGACACTGCTCGGCTTGGGCTTCCGTCGCGACGATTTCGACAAGCCGACCGGCCAATTTTCGGGCGGTTGGCGTATGCGTATCGAGTTGGCAAAACTCCTTCTGCGCCGTCCGTCGATATTCCTGCTCGACGAGCCTACCAACCACCTCGACATCGAGTCCATACAGTGGTTGGAGGATTACTTGCGCAACTACAACGGTGCGGTACTGCTCATTTCGCACGACCGTGCATTTCTGGATAACGTAACCACGCGCACCATCGAGCTGTCGTTAGGCAAAATCTACGACTACAAAGTCCCTTATTCGCAATTCGTTACCTTGCGTGCCGAGCGTCGCGCACAGCAGATGGCGGCATACCAAAACCAGCAACGCCTGATTGAGAAGAGCGAGGAGTTTATCGAGCGGTTCCGCTACAAGCCGACCAAATCCAATCAGGTGCAGTCGCGCATCAAGCAACTCGACCGGTTGGAGCGTATCGAGGTCGAGGAGGAGGACTTGGCGACGCTCAACATAAAGTTCCCGCCCGCCCCACGTTCGGGTCAGATTGTGGCGGACATCAAGGGCGTGGGCAAGGCATTCGGCGACCACCGCGTCTTTTCGGGTGCCGAGTTTACGATTCACAAGGGCGACAAAATCGCACTCGTCGGTCGCAACGGCGAGGGTAAGACCACCTTTGCGCGTATGCTCATCGGAGAAATCGAACCGACCGAGGGCGAAATCAAAATCGGTGCAAACGTGAACATCGGCTACTACGCCCAGAATCAGGACGATTTGATGAACGGCGACTTCACGGTTTACGACACACTCGACCGTGTGGCTGTCGGCGACATTCGCACACGCCTGCGCGACATTCTCGGCGCATTCCTGTTCCGTGGCGAGGACATCGACAAGAAGGTGAAGGTGCTCTCGGGTGGCGAGCGTTCACGCCTTGCGATGGCGCGTATGATGCTCGAACCGCACAACCTGCTGGTACTCGACGAGCCTACCAACCATATGGATATGCGCTCGAAGGATATACTCAAAGCGGCGATTCAGAAGTTCGACGGCACGGTCGTCGTCGTATCGCACGACCGCGAATTTCTGGACGGTATGGTCGATAAGGTCTATGAGTTCCGCGACGGAGGCGTGCGCGAGTACTTGGGCGGCATCTACTACTTCCTCGAAAAACGCAAGTTGGAGAACCTCCACGAGGTCGAGCGCAAAGCCGCACCCGAGCCGAATGCCGTAAAAGCAGAACCTGCGGCAGGCAAACTCTCCTACGAGCAGAAGAAGGAGCAGGAGCGCGCCCTGCGCAAAATCCGCAAGACAATCGACGGCATCGAGGCGGAGTTGGGCGACATCGAGAAGCAGATAGCCGCTTTCGACGCGCAATTCGCCACGGCAACATCATTCGATGCCGAGGCATACAAGCAGTACGACGCACTCAAACAGCGTTACGACCACCTGATGCACGAGTGGGAGAAATCCAACTACGAACTCGAAATCGTGCAGGGCTGATAGTTGCGCCCCGCTCGAAAATAACAGACAATCCCGTCGCAACTGTTTCGCGACGG
>JBNMLI010000080.1:0-6830 GCA_050874765.1 Alistipes sp. | reverse complement strand
GTCGTCGCGCCGCCTTGGCTCCATGGCGTGATGTGGTCGCCCTCCATCTCTTCAATCTCGAAGTGCTTGCCACACAGCGGGCAGACACCGCCCTGACGCTCGTAAGCCTCGCGCTTCATCTTGTCGGAGAAGGCGCGGATACTCAAACAGCGTTCGCCCTCGCCGAGCAGGTAGGCATAGATGCCGCGTTTGTTGGTAACGTCCTCGTCCTGCATCAGTTGCACAATCTGCGATTCGAGTGCCGCGCTGTCGAACGCTTCGTCGTGGTGGCGGTTGTAGAGTTCGCCCCACTCCACGCCCTTCATCTCCTTGCGAGAGCGCGGAAAGACGACCTTCACCCAATTTATGACCTGCTGGAAATAGAGCCACAGCGCGTTGGCATTGCGCTCGTGCTGGTGTTGCGCCATATATTCGTTGATATTGCCATCGGAGTGCCACCGTATGGCGGTTTCGAGGTACTCCTGACGGTTTGCCGCTCCTTTCAGATAGTCGCCTGCTATTTTTTGTGCCGCACATTCGTTTTTGCTGAAATAGCGTTTGGCGTTCGACACCCATTCGCCCGAATAGACGGCGTTACGCAACTCTTGGTCGGTCAGTCGTTCGCCCGCTATGTTGATGGTTTCAAACCATTTCAGTTTCTCGCTGTCGGTGCCGCTACACCAATAGACCATCAGCCGATAGTCCAATATGCGTTGCTGTTCGTCCGATTGCAGATTGTGGAAATAGCGGTCGCCAACCGAGAAACCCGGTATGCCTGCCACATACTCGCAGATGCTGATTGTGCGTTGCTGACCGTCGATGACCTCGTAGGTGCCGTCGTCGCACACCGCCCAATACATCACATTGAGCGGAAAGTGCTTCATGACGGTGTCGATGACCGCCCGCTGTTGGTTGCCCTTATAGACAAATTCGCGTTGGTACTTCGGACGGATATTCAATCGCCCGCCATAGCCGACAACGCCCTCGCTGTCGTTGTTCATATAACCATCGACCAACTCTCTGATGGTTATTTCGTGGAGTTCTACGTTCATTATTTATTTGCGTTTATGTTTTAATCGTCTAATCAATATACGGGCATAAGTTATGCGACCGCCTATAACACCTTCATCGCTTTTAATCATGCCCGGTATGCGAGTCGTCGAATAAGAATTCGCGCGTATTTGCTCTTGCCATTCACGGTCGTATCTTTGGGATTGTTCATCAATCCGCCTATCGGCATCGACGGACGAGTATTCTGAAATAAGGTTGCCGTACCCCCCCCCGTTTGTGCTGAATATCAAGTCTTTGCCGTCATTGCCTTTTCTGAATTCGACAATCTCGAACTGCTCGGGGTTGTATTTGTCGAGGAAGGTTATCGGCACACCCATAACGCCGTCGTAGTCGCACGGAATGTCGGACACCTTATCGACATTGATTGCATCGTAGTTGTCGTATTTCGGGTAGTCGTCGGGGTTGTAATTTTTGTAGAGGATTATCTCCTCGTGGCGTTTGGTTATATCCAAGTTGGTGTACCAGCACGCCATTATGTGTTTCAATTTGCGCCCATTGTCTATCTTGTCGAATTTCTCGGCATAATCGGGTACTACCAACCACATATCCTTATTTATATCGCGTTGTCCGAGCCACAATCTATTCTCTTTAATCAATGGGAAAATTTCCTTATAAGTAATCGCATTTTTATTGCCGACAATCACAAATTTCTTGTTATACTCCATCAGTTGTGCGACATACTCGCGAAAGAGCGAGAACGGCGGATTGGTAACGACTACGTCGGCTTGTCGGAGCAGGGCAATGCAATCCTTGCTACGGAAATCGCCTGCGCTGTATGTGCCGTCGCCGTGCAGTTGTTTGCAGGGAATACGATTGAAATCGGTCAGTTCGTTGCACGGAAAACTACCGTCGTAATCGGAGTAGATGGATTTATTGACTGCGCCTTGGCTGAACAGGTCGGGATTGTCGTTCATATAGCATGTGGCAATCAGGCGTTTGAGCCCGAGTACTCGAAAATTGAGCGCAAAATATCGGAAGAAATTGCTCACGCGCGGGTCGTCGCAGTTGCACAATACGGTTTTGTCCTTAAAGTGGCGGGTGTAGTGTTTCAGTTCCGATTCTATATCCGATATTTGGGTATAGAACTCGTCGTTCTTGGCTTTTGCAGCGCGGTTTAGGGTGGAGTTTGCCATAGGTTTGGTAGGTTGCGACTTTCCGACCTTAAACCATAAGCAAATAAAAAAGCGTGAAACTGCTTGTTATCGCTTATTATTACTGATGGCTCCGCCAAGAACCTGTATGCCTAATAAGCACAAACAGTCCACGCCAAACGGCGTGAACTTCATTACTTATTCTCGGCATACGTTAAAAATTTTGGCGGATTTTTCAGTATGAGAATAAGGACAAAAGTCCGTTAATATAATATGTTAGTTAAGTTACTTTGTTGTTTTTGTCTGTTCTGTTTTTTGGTTTTATGTTACAAATATATAAATTTTTTCGTACCGATGTTCTTATTGTCCACAAAGTTACTGTGCGATGCGGAGCATACCGAAGTGTATGTGAGCAGTTGCCGAGCGAGCGTAATGCGGAATTTACCCTTTTGCGCAGAGAAAAACTATTTGAGGCGGAATATATAAGTAATCCTTCCCCCTTGCATAAACGCCTTACCCTCCTTGAAACGCGCCTTCAATGCCGCTTGCTTGGCGGCGGCGACAAGGGAGGCATCGTTGGTGGTCGAGCCTTTCTGCTCGAATTCGGCAGCGGTAACGGCACCCTTTTCGTTCACAGTAACGCGAATGACAACCTTGCCGCCGCGATTGCCGTTGAAGGCAGGTTTGGGCAGTTCGCCGACCAAACCTCTGCCGAGCAAACCCTCGTCCAACTCGGCATTGCCTATCGGATTGAGTCCGCCACCCGTGCCGCTTGTCTGCTCGCTCTCCGCCTCGCGCGCGTATGGATTGCCCGCGTTGGTCGGGGCGTCGGTACCGCCTTTGGGCTGCTTGAACAGAGCGCGACTATTGACGGTGCGCGTCTGCTCCTGCGTGCCGCTCACTTGGCGCGAGTTGTCGGTCTTGGCGATTTTCTCGTGGCGCGGAGCCTCCTTGACCTGTCGGCGCGGCGGCTCGGGCGTAGGTGCGGGTGCAGGCTCGACGAAATCGACGATGATAGCATCGGCATTATGGGTGCGGTGTCGCTCCACATCGAACGACACGCACAACAGTGCGACGGCGATTGCCGCCACATAGACCGCCAGAGCGGCCGATGCCCAATAATTACCCTTCATTGCCTACGGAAATCAAATATGTACGCGCGTGAATCACGGTTGCGTTGCCAAAATCAGTTTGTAGTCGTTGTCCTTGGCGATGTTCATCACCTTGACGACCTCATCGACCGCCACCGACTTGTCGCAGTGGAGCGACACGGTAGGCTCGGTCTGCCCCGCCAAGCGGGTTTGGAGCGCGCGGCGCACGCCCTCGATGCCGGCAACCTGTTCCAACTCGACATAGTAGTTGTAGGAGCCGCCCGCCTGCTGAATCGACACCGTCGTAATCGCCTTATCCTTCAACTGGTTGGAACTCTTCGGCAGAAGCAGTTTCAGCGCGTTGGGATTGATGAGCGTCGTGGCGATGAGCAGGAAGAGCAACAGCAGGAACATAAGGTCGGTCATTGCCGACGACGAGAACGACTTTTCGACTTTTGACCCTCGTTTAATTGCCATAACTCACTATTTTTGAACAGGTTGATTCAATATATCCATAAAGGCGATGGAGTTTGCCTCCATACGGAACACGAGTTTCTCGATACGCGCCACGAGGTAGTTGTAGCCGAAATAGGCAGGAATGCCGACAATCAGACCGCCGACTGTCGTAACCATCGCCACATACATACCGCTCGACAGCAGTGCCATATCGACCGTACCGCCCGCAGCGGACATATCCATAAATGTTTCGACCATACCCAGCACCGTGCCGAGGAAACCAATCATCGGCGCACCGCCCGCGATGGTGGCGAGGAACGGCAGTCCGTTTTCGAGTTTCGACACTTCGAGGTTGGCGACATTCTCGATGGCATTCTGCACATCGCTCATCGGGCGACCCAGACGCTCGATGCCCTTCTCGACCATACGCGCGATAGGCGTATCCGCCTTGCGGCACAAATCGACCGCCGAGCCGATTTTACCGTCGGAGATGTAGTCGCGGATACGGTTCATAAAGTTCATATCCAACGCCGACGCCTTGCGAATGGCGATAAAACGCTCGACGAAGATGAAAATCGTCGCTCCGCCCAACAGCAACAGCACCCACATCAGCCAGCCGCCGTTGTTGAACAACTCCCACAAACTCATTCTGCCCGCAGCCTCGGCTGCCTCGACAGTTTCCAAAAGTGTAATCATAACTGTTTTATTTTATTTGTTGTTTTCATTATTCTCTGTTTTTATTCCGCATCATCGTCTGCGGCAGCCTCCTCCTGCTTGCGCTCGGCGGCTTCGGCAGCGGCTTTCGCCTCGGCTGCCTTACGCTCGCGCCGCTTCTTGCTCATAAAGCGGGCAGCCACGCGGCGGCGCAAATCCTTGAAGTTGTCGAAATCCTCCTTGTAATATACGCCCAAGCCCGTCTCCTGCAAACCTTGGTTCTCGTCGAAGCGGTCGATGGTGTGCGTAAAGCCTTTCAGACGCAACGACCCCGCGCGGTCGATGAGCCACGTTACATAGGCCTCGCCTGTGAAGTTCGACCCCGAGGAGTTGACCATCTGCGACTTGTCGGCTATGTAGTTGCCCTCGACCTCAATCAGCAGACGGTTGTTAATCAGTCCCTTCGAGAAGCCGAAATCGACCTCGTCGCCCGTCATCTCGGTCTTCGGACGGTAGCGGATTACGATGTTGTAGTCCTCCGTCGAGAGCCAGTTGCTCAACTGGTTGGAGAGCAACTCGAAGCCCGTGGTCGCTGCCGTCGAGCCACCGATTGCCGACGACGAGGAGGTGTTCGAGGCACTCTCGGCGACGAAGCTGTTGGCTACCAGCAGGTAGAGGAACTGTTGCGACTTGCTCTCGGGCGTACTCAACGCATTGGCGATGACCGACTGCACCTCCGAATCGACATTCGGCACCGACACATCGAACGTAACGGTCGGGTGCGTCAGGCGGTCGGAGAGGTGAATCACGCAATCGACCGGCACGGCTCGCGACGAGGTGTTGCTCTGCGCCACACTGCCCTGCAAGAGCGGTTGCAGCGAGGCTTTGAGTTTATAGACCGCGTCGATGTTCAGCACCGCATCGAGCGGCTCGCCCGTCCATTGAATCGTCGAACCCGAATCTATAACGAATCGCTTGTTCACTATATTTTGCAGAGTGAAGAGATAGCTGCCCTCCTCGATGGTGTAGTCGCCGTACATCTCGAATATGTTGAGGCGCGGATTGACGCGCATATTGAGCGCACCGTTGCCGCGACCCTTGATGATGTCGCCCACCGTCGGGTCAATCATCAGTTGCACCTCGGCATTGCGGTTCACGTCGAGAGCCATCGTGATATCCATCGTGCCGCGCGTCGAGGAGTGGCGTTTCTGCTGTCGCTCGAACATCATCTTCTTGCGCACCAAGTAGTTGGTCGTGTCGGGCTTGTCTGCCGCCTCGAAGACCACGAAATCGGCATTCGAAATGTTGCTCTTGCCCGACAGCGGCATAAAGAACTGCGACCCTTCGTCCGTCCGTGCCACTATGTCCATCGCCACACCCGACTTGTCGCCCTTGATGGTGGCGTTGCCCGAGGCATAGACATTGCCGTAGAACATATCGTTGTCCTGCTTGGTCGTATTCAACACCTGCATCTGCCCTATGCGCACGCCGAGTTCGTACTCGACATTCGAGAGGTGGTCGAGACTCAATGTCATATCGAGCGTGCCGGCATTGTTCGCACTGTCGTACATCGGGGCGCGACGCACCGCAAGGCGGTTGTTGCGCACCTTTATGTCGGCTTTCGGCACGCGGTAGGTGCATTTGGTGAAATCGATGGTCGTGCGCAGGTCGCTGACGAATATGTCGCCACGCAAATCCGCCGTGCGCCCCTCGCCATCGAGTATGAGGTCGGCACGCGCCGTGCCGTGGGTATCGGAAATCACGCCTGCGAGCATCGGGTCGAGCAAGCCCATACGCAGGCTATCGACGCGCAGGCGGGCATAGTAGCGTCGTTTGGCAGGTGCGAAGAAGCCGCGCACAATCGTATCGCCGCGCTCCTGCTTGGCGACCGTCAGAGAGGCGCGGCTGCGCTTGAAGTCCCACGACGACGAGAGGGCGAGGTTCGGAATCGGCATACCGTTCACATCGACACTGTCCAAAGCGATGCGAGCCTCGATTTCGCTGTCGCGCAGAGCCGATTTGACCTTCGCATAGCCGTTCGTGCGACCGTTGATGTCGTAACCCATACGCTGGGTTACCTGCGTGAATGGAGCCAACTCGAAGTTGCGCAACCGCAACAACAGCGAATCCTCCGCGCTGCGCGAGGCGACGCCGTTCAGGTAGAGTTCCTGATTGGCACTGCGCACCATAAATCGCCGCACGTCGATTCGTGCCGAGTCTATCTCGACGCCGTCGGACGTTATGTTCCACACGCTGTTGCCACGAGCGACGAACGACGGCAGTACGCGCATCGAGATGTGGCGCGCATCGTCGCGTCGCGATACATCTGCAACGACCGCCATCGAGCCTGCGACATTGCGCAACGTGTCGGCGAACGAACCTTTCAGATTGACGGTATTATCCTTCGCTCCGCCGTCCAGCCCCATATTGAGCAGGTGCAGTGTGCCGGCATAAAAGTCGGCAGCCGAGAGTTTCATCGCCAGCGAGT
>JBNMLI010000079.1:0-6842 GCA_050874765.1 Alistipes sp. | reverse complement strand
CGGTAGGCGCGCTATGCCGCACGACACTCACGCCGAACGTGGTGCGCAACCGTTGCAGAAACTCCGCCAGAGGCACCGCCTCCGCCAGTTCGCCCACGACGCCGAAGCCCGTTGCACCCGTTGCGTCCTGCGGTTGCAACACGCGCATATTCTCCACGCCGAGCATCTGCCCCACGCGCCAACTCATACCGCCGTGAGCCGAATCGAGATTGGTGTGGCAGGCATAGAGCGCGACACCCTCGCGAATAGCCTGCTCGACGCACCGCTCGACCACCGATGCGGAGTTGAGCCGTTTGAGCGGGTGGAAGATTATCGGGTGGTGGGTTACGACCATCGAGCAACCGAGCCTCACCGCCTCGGCGATGACCTCCTCGGTAACATCGACCGCCAGCAATATGCCGCCGCGCAACTCGTCGTCGGGACGACCGACCACCAGCCCCGAGTTGTCGTACTCCTCCTGCAACGACAGCGGAGCAAACTCCTCGATTATCTGTGCTACTTCTCCGATTTTCATAATTCAGCGTCTGTGTAATTAGAAGAGCGTCTGCTCGTAGAACGGCAACTTGCGCTCCGGTTGTTCCGCAACCACGTTTTCTTGCGGCTCGACCTCTGCCTCACGCTCCGCAACGCTCACTGCCTCGGCAAAGAGTGCCGGCTCGGAAGCGGACGCAGGCTGTTGTTCGGTTTGCGGTTTGGGCTCCGCCTTCGGCTTGGCCTTCGACCGCCGTTTTTCGGCTTTCGGCTCTGCCTCGGGCGCAGGCTCGGCAACGCTGTCGGCTGTCGGCTCGGCACTCGCTGCAATCGGCTCGGCGACAGAGGCTTCCTCCCGTTCGGCAATCGTCGCACGAGTAATCTCCTCCTCGGGAGCGATGTCGCTATCGACCATCTGCACACCCGCATCGGCACCCAGACCCTCGCGCACCTGCAACAGCATAGCCCGCAGGCGTTGCAAACGCTCCAACAGTTCGACCTCGCGCGGTACGGACTCGTCGGCACGCTTCGCCCGCAAAGCCTTGCGTGCGCCCTCGATGGTCATACCGCGCTCCTTGACCAAATGGTAAATCATCTTCAAGGTTTCGATGTCGGCAGGCGTGAACATACGGTTGCCTTTTTTGTTGCGCTTGGGCGCAATCTCCTTGAACTGCTCGCCCCAATACCTTATGAGCGACGGATTCACATCGAACATCTCGGTTACTTCGCCCATCGAATAGTAGAGTTTCTCTGCCATTGCTTACATATTCATTATTCTCAAAGAGTTGGGATACAAGTTGTTGCACCTCGCTCCTATACGTTTCAAAAATCCCAGCGGTCGCCCGCCGTGTTCGACCAGATTGAGCCCCTGCTCGAAGCCCTCCGCCCGCACATCGCGTTTGCGCAGATAGTCGAGTGCCGTCGGCTCATCGACCTCGGCGCACGCCACGGCATCGCGTTGCAGGTCAATGTATTGCGACAATGCCCAATCGGGTTTCAGGTTGCCCTTGAATATCTGTCCCATCGCCACGCCCGAATAGATTACGGTCAGCGACTGCGCCAACGTCCGCACATCGTCGTAACGCGCACGCCGATAGCCGTATATCGTGTCGCCCGCCACGGCAAAACGCATCTGCTCGGGCTCGCGCACCCAGCGCGAAAGTTCCTTGCGGTCGGCAGTCGGCACCTCCGCGAGAATCTGCTTACGCGCACGCGGAGTCGTAACGCGCATCGACACATCGAACGCCTTGCGCGCCACCGCCACGAAGAAGCCCTCCGCCTCGGTGCGGTGCGGCATAAATCGGAACGTTTGGAACTCGCCCACTTTCGAGCAGACTATGCCCCACTCGCTCGGCACATCGACTGCCACCGATTCCGTAATCTCGTCGCCCGCCTCGTCGGCAAATGCCCGCAACACGCCCTCGTCCTCGGTGGTGTTGAAGGTGCAGGTGCTGTACAACAACAACCCGCCCGCTGCGAGCGACTGCCACGCATCGCGCAGAATCGCTATTTGCCGTGCGGCACACATACGCACACCCTCCGCGCTCCACTCGTTGCGCGCGCCCTCGTCCTTGCGGAACATACCCTCGCCCGAGCATGGAGCATCGACAGCGACCACATCGAACCAACCGCCGAAACCTGCCACGGTCGGCGTGTCGTTGTTGGTAACCACCACATTACCCACGCCCCACTTGCGCACGTTGTCGGCAAGTATGTTGGCGCGGTTGCGGACATATTCGTTAGCCACGACCAGCCCGTCGCGCCCCGCGATGGTCGAGTAGATGGTCGTCTTGCCACCCGGTGCAGCACACATATCCAATATGCGTGCGCCCTCCAACTGCTCGTCGCGCAACAGGTAATCGACAAACTGCGAGCCTGCCTCCTGCACATAGTACGCTCCCGCGTGGAATGCCGCATCGAGCGTAAACTGCGGACGGCGGTCGAGGTATCTGCCGTAGCGACTCCACGGCACAGCCCGCGCAGTGGCAAACAGTGGCTCGCCCTCCGTCTTGGCAGGATTGAGCCGCACCGACACGGGTGCCGCGCCGTCGAGTGCCACAGCCAATGCCGCAGCCTCGTCCGCGCCAATCTCGCGACGCATCTGCTCCAAAAAGGCTTCGGGGAGTGCCACCATAGCGTGCGTACTCTATTTTCTCTGCGACGCACGGATTTGGTCGAGCCGTGCATAGAGGTCTTTAAGAGCCTCGCCGTTCTCGACGAAATCGGTCGTATCCTTGTCTATCACAAACACCTCGCCGTCGTAGGTGTCTATCCAATCGTTATATTTCACGTTGAGCCGTTCCAAATAGCTGCGGTCGATGTTCTGCTCGTACTCCCTGCCGCGGCGGTGAATCTGCGACACGAGTGTAGGCACGCTCGCTTTGAGGTAGATGAGCAGGTCGGGCTTCGGAATCAGGCTGGTCGAAATCTCGAACAGCTTCATATACGTTCCGAAATCGCGGCTCGCGATAAGCCCCATTTCGTGGAGATTGCCCGCAAAGATGTGGGCATCTTCGTAGATGGTGCGGTCTTGGAATATGCACTCCGAGCCGTCGGAGAGCATATTCATCGTCTGCTGTATTCGGCTGGCGAGGAAATAGACCTGCAACTGAAATGCCCAGTTCTTCATATCCTCGTAGAAGTCGTTAAGGTACGGATTGTCCGTATCTTCAAAGTAGGCCTTTGCGCCATAACGCTCGGTCAGAATCTCCGTGAGCGTCGTCTTGCCACTGCCGATGTTGCCGGCGATTGCGATATACATAGCAATTATAAAGTTAAATAGTAAAAATCTATTCTAATTAAAAAAGTAGTCCCCCCCTAATTGAAGTAGTCGCCCACGTTGGCTATTGCCGACGGCATGGCGAACACCACCACGCGGTCGTAGGCGTTGATTTGCATCGCGCCCGTAGCGATAAACACCTTGTCGCCGCGCACTATGCCGCCGATGATGACATCGTCGGGCAGACCCATCTCCTTAATAGTACTCTTCGTTGCGGGCGAATTGGGCTTGACGATAAATTCCAGCACCTCGGCATCGCTACCCGTCAGGCACTTTATCGCCAACACATCGGTGGACATCGTGAAGCGGAATATGTTCGACGCGGTAACCATCTTTTTGTTGATGATGGTATCGACGCCGACGCTGTCCGCCAAGTTTATGTAGTTCAGATTCTCGACCTCGGCAATCACCTTCTTCACGCCCATACGCTTGGCGAGCATCGCCGTCAGTATGTTGGTTTCGCTGCGACCCGTAACCGCCACGAATGCGTCCATATTCGGCAATCCCTCCTCCATCATAGCCTCCGTATTGCGCCCGTCCTCGTTGATGATGAGCGTCTTGTCGAGCGTTTCGGCCAAGCGGTAAGCCTTGTCGGCATTGTAGTCTATCAGTTTGATGTTCACATCGTTCTGCAACTCCGTAGCGATGCGCACGCCGATGCGCGAGCCGCCGAGAATCATCATATTCTTCACACTCACGTTGCTCTTGCCCGAGAGTGCCATCACCTCGCTCGCCGCATCTTGGCGGGCGATGATATAGACCATATCGTCCACCATAAACGTTTCGGTGCCGCGCGGGATAATGGTTTCGCCGTCGCGCGAAATGGCTACCGTGCGGAAATCGACCATCTCCTCGTCGCTGAAACTGCCCGTTTCGCGCCCGACGAGCGACGAATTGGGTTCCAATCGGAAGACGACGAGCGAGAGTTTTCCGCCCGAGAAATCGACATATTCGGTCGTCGAGGAGTGGCCCAGCAGGTTGATAACCTCCAAAGCCGCCACCTTCTCGGGATAGAAGAGGTAGTCGATGCCCATATTGATGAACATCTCCTTGTTGTTGGGTTCGAGGTATTCGTTGTTGTCGATACGGGCTATGGACTTCTTCGCGCCGAGCTGCTTCGCCATAATTGCCGAGAGTATGTTGTCGTTCTCGGTGTGGTTCACTGCGATGAAGAGGTCGCACTTGCGCACCGATGCCTTGCGCAACACGGCGAACGTGGTCGAGTCGCCCTCGACCGTGATTACGTCGGCAAGACTGCTCACCTCCGCCAACAGTTTCGGGTCGGCATCTATCACCGTAATGTCGTGGCCGTTGCCACTCAACATCTGCGCCAGATGGCTGCCCATCTCGCCTACGCCTGCAATAACGATTTTCATAATCCGTGCAATATACTTCTCGTGCGCCGCCCCCTCGACTGCCTGCTTGCGGTTTCCTTGCCGCTTCCTCGCCATCGCGGAATCAGCCCGCCGACACTCCTCGGACGACGCAGTTTGCAATTTATCCCACAAATATATAAATTTGTAGCAACAATTCAAAACCGAATGCTCCATTTATGTGAAATTTCGGTTTCGATAAAAATCGCAATTCGCTTATGGCAAACTATTTAATCGTAATTCTCTGCTCGCTTGCGGCAGTCGCGCTGTTCGCGCTCGGCATGTCGCTCACACTGATGATAAAGGGGCACCACATCGACTCCGAGATTTCGACCAACAAAAATATGCAGCGACTCGGCATCAAGTGCGCCGTGCAGGAGAGCCGCGAGCAGTACGCGCAGGCAGACTGCAACGACACCGCCGCAGGCTGTGCCCACAACTGCTCGGCGTGCGACATCAAGCACTGACGCGGCCGAACACAACCTACCGAAAACTTAAAACACCTATACCAAATGAAGAAAATTCTTACACTGTTGCTCGTCGCACTGTGCGCAGGCAACCTCCGTGCGGCGGAACTGCCGCGCAACATCTACTCGGGACTGTGGGACGCAGGTCATGTTCAGGGCATTGCCGTCGATACCGCCCGCGAGCATATCTACTTCTCGTTCACCACGATGCTTGTCAAGACCGATATGGCGGGCAACGTCGTCGGCACTGTCAAGGGTCTGCTCGGCCACTTGGGCTGCATCGAGTTCAACGACGAGGACGGTCGCCTCTACGGCTCGCTCGAATACAAGAACGATTCGATTGGCCTCGGCATTCTCGCCCGCGAGAAGTCGGACAAGGTGCTCGAAAGTGCCTTCTATGTCGCCATCTTCGACGTGTCGAAAATCACGCGCGAGGATATGAGTGCCGAGAGCGACGGCATCATGACGACGGTCTATCTGCCGACCGTACTCGCCGACCACACCGCCAAAGTGCCTACGCGCTTGGGCAAGCAGACCGCCCACCGCTTCTGTTGCAGCGGCATCGACGGCATCTCGTTCGGTCCGCGCTTCGGCAAGTCGGGCGGCAAACGCTACCTCACCATCGCCTACGGCATCTACGGCGACACCGAGCGCGACGACAACGACTATCAGGTACTCCTGCAATACGACGCGCACGACTGGGGCAAATACGAGGCTCCGCTCTCGCAGGACAATATGCACCACAACGGCCCTGCCACTCCCGACGGTCGCTACTTCGTCTATACGGGCAACACCTCGTGGGGTGTGCAGAATTTGGAGTACGACGCCGAGCATAACATCTGGTTTATGGCGGCATACAAGGGCAAGAAGGCGGATTTTGCCAACTTCCGCCTCTTCGCCATCGACGGTTCCAAGTCGCCACGCAACGCCCGCCTGCAAGGCATCGAGTACCAAAAGCGCGGCAAGGTACTTTCGCTCCTGCACCGCGGCGAGCGCGACCCGAAGCACCCAACCATCTACGGCTGGCACTTCAAGTACGGCGCAACGGGCATCTGCTCGCTGGGCGACAACCTGTTCTACATCTCGCACAACGGAAAGAACAAGCAGAAACAGCAGTTCTGCAACGCCAAGCTCTACCGCTATACGGGTGGCGACAAGTCGCCGTTCGAACTGGTCAAGTAACGAGGTTAGTGATTAGTGGATAGTGAGTAGTTAGTCATTATTTGCGGGGGTGTATAGCCCCCGCAAATCAAACATACAAGTCATTGCGAGGCGCACCACGCCGTGGCAATCTACCTTTGTATAAGTGGTTAGTGAATAGTGATTAGTGGATAGTAAATAATAAGTCAAAACACATTCCTGCCTATCCTAGTCCTCCTAGGACTCCCAGTTCTCCTAGGAAACACGGCACGTGATACGACAACCGTCATACAAATAAATCAAAAAAAAGAGTCATGCCACACGCGCCAAAACGGCGCGTGAGTTGGCATCTACCATTGTAGTGGTCAGTGATTAATCAGCACCATCATAGAACTCCCAGTCCTCCCAGTTCTCCTATAAATTACAAGAGTCGGGCAACAAATCAAAACGAGGAGGTCGAACGGCGAAGCCGTCGCCGAAATACCTTTGAAAATAAGACACAATCATTTCGGCAACCCCGATACCAAAGTACAAATCCCTGCAACTCCCATTTCAGAATCCGTCGGGCGACAAGCAGTCGCCCACTTTGTTTTGTGTACGACAGCGTCAAAT
>JBNMLI010000078.1:0-6913 GCA_050874765.1 Alistipes sp. | reverse complement strand
AATCATAGTGTTGCTCTCGGGCGAGAATCCCGACAAAATAATCGAGTCGGCAGAGATTTTTGAAAGCGAAATTGCGCCGCTGCACGCCGAAGGTCTTATTGACTCCGTTACGGCGTATGCCGACGAGGAGGCAATCGGCGGGGTAGTGGCATTCGTTTACGACCACCTGCCCATCTTTTTGACCGATGCCGATTATCGGGCTTTGGATGAGCGTTTGTCTGCCGAGGGCATCGACCAAAGCGTGGAGAGCGTTTACAAACTGCTGACCTCGCCTTCGGGTATGGCTGTTGGCGATGTCGTTATGCGCGACCCGCTGAATATCGGCACGCCGTTGTTGCAACGATTCCAACAGTTCAGTCCCGATTTGCAATACGAAATATATAACGGACGACTGTTTACGGGCGATTTGACGACGATGCTCATATTTATCCAACCGAGCAACGGTATGGGCGATACGGGCAACAACGACCGCTTGGTAAGCGGGCTGGAAAAGGCAGAGCGCGAGGCGGAACAGAACGGCGTAAGCATCGAGTGCATCGGCGGTCCGATTGTCGCCGTATATAACGCCCGACAAATTAAACGCGATACGACAATTACACTTGGGCTGGCAATGGTGTTTATTCTGTTTGTGATATTCTTGTCGTTCAGAAACAAAAAATCGATACCGTTGATTGTCATACCTCCTGCGTTCGGAGCCCTCTTTGCATTGGCTGCGGTTTGGCTGATACAGGGCGAGATTTCCGCTATCGCTATCGGCGCGGGGACGGTGGTGCTGGGCATATCGTTGAGCTATTCCATTCATATAGTCGCCCACCTGAACAACAGCTCTTCGCCGAAAGAGATAATCCGCGAGTTGGCTATGCCGCTGACGGTCGGGTGTTTTACGACCATCGGCGCATTTGCCGCACTGATGTTCACCTCGTCGGCTCTGCTGCGCGATATGGGACTGTTTTCGGTCTTTACCCTTATCGGCACGGCTCTGTTCTGCCTGATATTTATGCCGCAGTTCCTGCGCGGATTCGGCACGGGCAACAAAAGCTATCTGCTGCGCAAGATAGAACGTGCGGTCGGTTATCGCTACGACGGCAATCGGTGGGTGATGTTGTCCATCATCGCACTGTCCGTGGTCGCGCTCTTCTTCTACAACGATGTCGAATTCGACGACGATATGTCCGACATCAACTATGTACCTGCTCATATCGTTGAGGCGGAGCGGCATTCGCGCGAGATATTCGGCGACGAGAGCAAAAACGTATATATAGTTACGGGCGGGGACAATATAGAAGATTTAACCGACGAGTATCGGACATTGGAAGGGTTGCTTAACGAGTATAAGGCAGACGGTCGCGTGGACGATGTCGTAACGCTCAAAGATTTTGTCGTCGCCGAGAGTGTTCAGCGCGAGCGAATCGGGCGGTGGAATCGCTTTTGGGCGCAAAGGAAAGATGCGGTGCTCTCTCAAATCGATGCGGCATCGCGACGCGTCGGATTCAGAAGCGGGGCATTTGCGCAATTCCACGATATTCTGAACAGACGCTACTCCGTTTTCCGATACTCGAAAGAGAATATAGAGTCGATTCCGATAATTTCGGAGTGGCTGACAGTATCCGACAACACGCAATCGTTGCTTTGCCGCATCTCGATAGACAACGACCACAAAGCCGAGGTGTACGACGGAATCGACCGCTTGGCGAATACCGCAGTAATCGACCGCGGATACTTTTCGTCCAAAATGGTCGAGGCGACAAGTGCCGACTTCAACTACATTTTGCTGGTGTCGTCGCTGATTGTCTTTGTGGCGTTGTTGCTTTCGTACGGTTGCTTGGAACTGACCGCGCTGACCTTCCTGCCGATGGCGGTCAGTTGGGTGATAATCCTCGGAATGATGGCGGTGTTCGACATCAAGTTCAATATAGTCAATATCATATTGGCAACATTCATCTTCGGCATCGGCGACGATTTCAGCATCTTCATAATGGACGGACTGATTCAGGAGTATCGCAACGGCAAAGCGGTGCTGGACGCACATAAAACCGCCATATTCTTCTCTGCCTTCACGGCGGTGGTCGGTATGGGCGTGCTGATTTTTGCCCAACACCCCGCACTCAAATCCATTGCACTCATCTCGGTACTCGGGTTGAGCGTGGTAGTCTTGGTCGCATATACGGTGCAGCCCGCACTGTTCAGACTGATGGTTACCTCCCAAACCCGCAAGGGCGGCTTCCCATATACGTTCGGCAGTATGCTCAACACGCTCTATTGTTATGCCTATTTTCTGCTGGGCTGCCTGCTTGCGCAGTTGTATATGCTTGTTCTGATGGTGCTGCCGATTAAACGGCAAGCCAAGAAACTCGCTTTCCACAAGATGCTCTATCGGTTTACGCGCATATTCCTCAAAACGATGGTCGCCGAGAAGACCATTCGCGAGAATCCTTTTAATGAAACTTACGCGAAGCCGGCAGTGATAATCGCCAACCACCAATCGTTCATCGACATTCTGCTGCTGCTCTCGACCACACCAAAGGTCGTGATGATGACCAAGAGCTGGGTGTGGAACTCGCCATTCTTCGGGTGGATAGTGCGCTACGCCGATTTCTACCACGCGGCAGACGGCTACGAAGCACTCGTGCACCAATTACAAGAGCGTGTGAAGGAGGGTTATTCCGTGGTGGTCTTCCCCGAAGGCACACGTTCCGATGATTGCCGCATACAACGCTTTCACAAGGGCGCGTTCTATTTGGCGCACCTGCTGAAACTCGATATTCTCCCGATGGTGATTTATGGAACGGGTCAAGTTTCCGACAAGCGACAGTGGTTCTATATCAAGTCGGGCATAGTGGCAACCAAGACATTGCAACGCATCGCCTATGGCGATACGTCGTTCGGCGCGACCTACCAAGAGCAGGCGAAGCGTATGCGCCAATGGTATGTGGAACAGTATCGGCTCTTTGCCGATGAGTTGGGTCGGGCGACAAACCCCTATTTCCGCGATGCGCTGATTAAGGGCTATATATACAAAGGTCCCGCGTTGGAGTGGCAGATGCGCATCAAGTGCCACCACGACGGTTTTTATGACATATGGGACAGACTGCTGCCCCGCGATGCAACCATCACCGATATGGGTTGCGGCTATGGTCAGATGGCATATATGCTGGGTCTTTTGTCGCCCGACAGAACCATTTTCGGCATCGACTGCGACGAAGAGAAAATAGAAGTTGCCCGCCACTCGTTTTTAAGCAAAAAGAGCAATGTGAAGTTCATCTGCGCAGATATGGGAACGGTCGCGATTCCTCGGTCCGACGCTGTACTGTTCAACGACAGCCTGCGCTGTGTCGATACCGACGTTCGGCGTGAGATTCTCGACCGAGCCGTTGCAAGTTTGACGGCAGGCGGTATGATTATAATCGAAGACGGCAATGCGACGATTGGGCAGTGGCTGCGCGAGGTGGCTCAATCCGACGGATTGTGTATGGAGATACGCCGTTGCGGGTCTGACAAAACGCTGTACATTTTAACCGAATTGAACCGATGAAGAGATACGATGTTGCGATTATAGGCGGTGGCTTGGGCGGACTTGCGTGCGGTGTAATGTTGAGTCGCGAGGGGCTGAATGTGTGCGTGCTGGAACAACACGACGTCGTCGGCGGTTGCCTGCAATCTTTTCGGCGTAACGGTCGCACGCTGGATACGGGAATGCACTATGTCGGCAGTCTCGCCGAGGGTCAGATTATGCACCGATACTTCAAGTATCTGGGAATTATCGATGACCTGCGGCTGCGAAAATTAGACGAAGAGGGCTTCGACTATTTCCATTTTGCCGATGGCACCGTCTATTGCCACGCTATGGGCTACGACCGCTTTGTCGATACGCTGTCGGCTCGATTTCCGAAGGAGCGGGAGAACATCGGGCGGTTTGCCGCGCTCGTGCGGAGCGTGGGCAGGCTCATTGCGCCCTCGATACTCCGCGAGGGGCGGCTCTCCGACAACGGAATGGGCTATATGGCGATGTCGGCATACGGCGAGATAGCGAAAGCGGTAGAAGACGAAAAGTTGAGAGGTGTGCTCGCGGGAAATTGCAGCCTGTTTGCGGGCGACAAACTCGCCACATCGTTGTATGAGTACGGAATGATTACCGATTCCAATATAGAGGGTGCCTACGCATTCGAAGACGGTTCCCAACAAATCGCCGACCTCCTTGTCGGCAGGATAATATCGAACGGCGGAGATGTCCGGCTCCAATCGAAGGTTGCGAAAATCGCGCTACGCGGCGCAAATGTCGATTATGTAGAACTCTCGTCGGGCGAACGGCTCGCCGCCAAGTGGGTCGTATCGTCGTTGCACCCTGCGGTAACATTCTCGATGCTCGAAAATAATACCGTCTATAAAAAGGCGTTCTTCACCCGTATCGATTCGCTGGCAAACACCTATGGCATATTTACCACCTATCTGCTGCTTAAACCCGATAGCGTCAGGTATGTCAATCAGAACCACTATTTGTTCAACAATCCCGACGTTTGGGCAACCGTTGGCGAGTATAAAGGGGCGAATATCCCATCGACATTCGTATGTATGCAACCCAAGCACAACAGCCAATATACCGATGTCGTAACACTGCTTACGCCTATGCCGTTCTCGATATGTGAGAGGTGGGCAAATACCGCAGTCGGACACCGAGGCGATGAATATCGGGAGTTTAAGCACCGATTTAGCGAGGCGGTGATTGATTTTGTCTGCCAATACTATCCCGATTTGAAACGCCATATCGACCGCGTATATACGGCTTCGCCACTGACATACAGGGACTATACCTCTACGCCCGACGGCAGCGCGTATGGTCTGGTCAAGGATTGCCGAAATCCGATGGCGACATTGATACCCGCACGAACCCGAATCGGAAATCTGTTGCTTACGGGACAAAATCTCAACATACACGGTTGCCTCGGTACGGTCGTGTCGTCCGCAGTTACGAGTTCGGAGATATTGGGTATGGAGTATTTGGCAAAAAAGATAGGAGATGCGTAAAATCGAAAAAAATATCATCGTAGCCTGCTCGGTCATTGTAGGTATCCCGACAGCATTGTCGGCGATGGCGTTTGCCATAGGTGCATACTTATACCTCACCGCCGATTTTCTCTGCCCGAATGTCGAGGTCGATTTGAGCCAATACGAATTGTCGGTTCCGAGCGATTCGTTGCGCCTTTGCGGCAAAGGCACATTGTCGCTCAATAAGTATGGAGTGTGGGAGGCACACATTGCAGGCTCGCCCATCGAGCGCGGCGCAGAGTACGGCATTCTTTGCAAAGAGCTGTTGCGCAGGCAGGAAGATGCGTTTGTCGGTCAAATCCGCACGATGATTCCGTCCGACGCGTGGGTGCGCTTTCTGCATAAACTCGTTATAATCTTCAACCGCAATATGGCGAGCCACATTCCCGAGGAGTACCGCGAAGAGATATATGCGCTGTCGCAGAGTTGCACCGACGAGTACGACGCTTTCGGCTCGCCCTACGTCCGCCAACTCAACTACCACGCTGCCCACGACATCGGTCATGCCATGCAGCGGTATATGCTGGTCGGGTGCAGTGCGTTTGCGTGTCGCGGCAGTCAGACCGAGAGCGGGCGGCTGATTGTCGGTCGCAATTTCGACTTCTATGTCGGCGACGATTTCGCGCGCAACAAAATGGTGCTTTTTGTGGAGCCCGAAACGGGCTACAAGTTCGCATCGGTCGCGTGGCCGGGAATGGTCGGCGTTTTGTCGGGTATGAATGAGGCGGGACTGACGGTTACCATCAATGCCGCCAATGGTAAAATACCCACGTCGTCGGCAACGCCCATCTCATTGCTGGCAAGAGATATTTTACAATATGCTTCCAATATAGAGGAGGCTTATGCCATAGCCCAAAAGTCCGATACTTTCGTTTCGGAATCGCTGCTGATAGGCTCTGCGAAAGATGGGCGCGCGGTAATTATCGAGAAGTCGCCCGCGAGAACTGCCCTTTACGAGAGCGACGACGAGCGGATTGTCTGCACAAACCATTACCAATCCTCGGCATTTGCCGACGACAAATACAACAAGGAGAATATCGCGACCTCCGACAGCCCATACCGCTACGACAGAATCAACGAACTGTTGGACGCAGCCGTGCCGTTAAACGTCAATGCCGCGGTCGGCATCTTGCGCAACAGATTCGGCAAGAATAATGCAGACATTGGTTTGAGCAACGAGAAGTCGATAAACCAATTTATTGCTCACCACTCTGTCGTATTCGAGCCCGAGGCATTGCGCTTTTGGGTATCGACATCGCCGTGGCAGTTGGGCGAGTATCTGTGCTACGACCTGCACAATGCCTTCGCCGCACCTGCCATATCGGCGCAATCGTGCGTATCGGCGGAGTACAATATCCCTGCCGACACTATGGCGATACGAGATGACTATGCAAGAGTGCTTAATTACCGCGAACAATATAAAACCATCGTGTCTGCGATTAAAGACGGGCGTTGCATCTCGTCGGAGTACCGCCACGAGTTCGTAGCCAACAATCCCCATTATTTTCAGGTCTATAACACTTTGGGTGATTATGAGCAATCGAGGCGCAACCATAAGCAGGCTGTTGCGTATTGGCAGCAGGCACTCTCGTGCGAAATACCGCGAGCGGCAGAGAAAGAAGAGATAATCGGCAAAATTAAAAAATATGATTAAAGATAGAGACCTCCATTATCAAGACGCTGCGTCGATAAAAGCATTTCAGGAGCAGCGTATGATAGAAACATTGCGCTACGTTGCAGAGCATTCCGCATTTTATAAGAGAATGTTCGCCGAACATAATATAGACATCGCCCGAATCCGCACGTTGGAGGATTTGCTGTCGGTGCCGACCACGACCAAGCAGGACCTGCAACTGCACAACAACGACTT
>JBNMLI010000077.1:0-6931 GCA_050874765.1 Alistipes sp. | reverse complement strand
TCGTCGAATATGGCGACATCTATGCACTCCTGCTCGCAGTAGGCGGCAATCTCCTCCAACTTGCCGGGGCCGACATAGATGCGCGACGACGGCTGCGCCATACGCTGCACGAAGCGGCGCACAGTGGTGATGGAGGCTGTTTCGGCGAGGAATTCCAACTCGTCGAGGTACTCCGCGGTCTGTCGCGGCTCCTGTCCGTCGCGCGTTACCGCCACGAGGATTGCACGCTCCACGATGGGTCCCTGCGGGATTTCTACACCCTTTTTATTTGCGTTTTCTGCCATTTGCGGAAAAAAAGGCTGCCTAACAAAGATGCAGGCAGCCTCGTTTCAATAATTCAAGTTCTAATTTTGGAGTTGGAAATCGACCGGCAATGTGTAGAACACACGCACCGACTGATTTCGTTGCTTACCCGGTTCCCACTTCGGCGACATCTTCAACACGCGGATTGCCTCGTCCGAAAGCGACTTATCGGGCGATTGGAGCACCTGAATGTTGGTCAGCGAACCGTCCTTCTCGATGACGAACTTCAACAGCACACGACCCGTGATGTTGTTCTCCTGCGCCAACTGCGGATAGCGGAGTTTGCTCGATACCCACTGGCGGAACTTCATCAAATCGCCACCCATGAACGAAGGCATCTTCTCGACCTTGACGAAAATCTGCTCCTCCTCAATCTCCTCGTCGGCAACGGCTACCTGCTGTACGATATCGACATTCTCCTCGAACTCGCTGAAATCGACGTTCGTGGTGATTTTGGTATCGTTGGTAACGATGTTGAGAATATCGGTAATCACCGTAATCTCGGTCTTCTTCGGAGCCTCAGGCGGTTTCTGGTCCTGACGCGTAATTTCGGTAATCTCCTCCTCGACCGGTCCGTAGTTCATATCGATTTTATCGACGCGAACCTCCTTCGGAGTGTACAAAAATGCACCTATCACAACAGCCAATGCAACGATTAAGCCGATTTCGAGCAGAATCGTGCGCTTGTTTTGAAGGTCTACCTTTGGATTCTTTTTCAGTTCCATTTATCAGTATTTTTTACGTTTGTTGTCCTATTTTATCACCAACATTGCCACGCCTCACCTTTTTCTCGCCTCTCTACGGCTTCCATTTACAGCCCCTCTTGTCCCTTTATTTGCCCTCGCTTGGTTACTCTTTTGCCCCTTGTTCGGACAGCGGGCGAGCGGGTGTGGCGCAGAATCAGTTACAAATATAGTCATAAAAATTCAAAATTGAATCCATAGCACCAAAAAATGATGTTTTTTCTCTACTTTTGTATTCGATTTCATCGCATCAGCCCGCCGAAGAGGGTGGCGCAGATGCACAGAACGAGTTTTATTTATGCCGGAAACCTCAACAAAAACAGCACCCGCACAGCCGCTCTACGGCTCTACGCCCGACACACTGAAAAGCCTGTGCGCCGAACTCGGAATGCCCCGCTTTGCGGCAGGGCAGATTGCCTCGTGGCTCTACAAGCGGGGCGCGACGGAGTTTGCGCAGATGAGCGACCTCTCGCTGCGCAACCGCGCACTGTTGGCAGAGCGGTTCGAGGTCGGGCTTGCCGCACCCGTGCGTGTGCAGACCTCGGCGGACGGCACAAAAAAGTATCTCTACCGCACCCACGAGGGCGATTTCATAGAGTCGGCATATATCCCCGACGGCGAGCGTGCGACACTCTGCGTATCGTCGCAGGCGGGTTGCCGTATGGGCTGTCGCTTCTGTGCCACGGGGCGATTGGGTCTGCACCACTCGCTATCGGTGTGCGACATACTCAACCAAATAGCCTCGCTCCCAGAGCGCGAAAGGCTTACGAATGTGGTATTTATGGGTATGGGCGAGCCACTCGACAATGTGGACAACGTGTTGCAGGCTCTCGATGTGCTGACCGCGCCGTGGGGCTACGGCTGGTCGCCCACGCGCATAACCGTTTCGACGGCGGGCGTGGCTCGCGAGTTGCGCCGTTTTCTCGATTCGACGCAGGTGCATCTGGCTGTCAGTCTGCACAATCCGTTCCACGAAGAACGTGCCGAAATTATGCCCGTCGAGCGCGCCTATCCGATTGCAGATGTGGTGGATATTTTGCGCGATTACGACTTCTCGCACCAGCGACGCGTGTCGTTTGAGTACATCGTCATGAGCGGGCTGAACGACTCGCCGCGCCATATGAAAGAGTTGTGTCGGTTGCTGAACGGCATAAAGTGTCGCATCAATCTTATTCGCTTCCACAAAATCCCCGATTCGCCCTACTTTTCGCCCGACGACAAGGCGATGGTCGCCTTCCGCGACGCACTGACGGCGCGTGGCATAATGACCACCATTCGCGCTTCGCGCGGCGAGGACATCAAGGCGGCGTGCGGATTGTTGAGTGCCGACAATCGTTGATTTATTCCACTAATTTACAAAGATTTACACCGAGCAGGACTGCTGCCGACTAATCGTCGGTCGCCGAAAACGCCTTCGGGCGCGTCATCTGCTCCTCGAAGACCACACCGAAGCGGTCGGTCGTGCGAATGCGCAGTATCGTCGAGTCGCTCTCGGGTTTGACGCGGAACAGGTGCAGACAGTTGTTTTTGCGGATAGCCGGCTTGCGTCCGCGGCTGTTTTTCAGGCGGAAAACGTCCGAGGCGACGGTATAGAGCGGGTCGTCCTGATAGGTACGCTTGACTTTGAGCGGGCGGTCGCCCTCCCACACCTCCAATGTCGCTCGCGGCTCATAGCCCCACCAATTTATATAGACGTAGCCGCCGAATGACTCGGCACCGTAGTCGATGCGGTCGGGATACTCCTTGACGAAGTTGCGCACATCACTGTTGGCGCGGTAGTATTTGCCCACCTCGCTCATATCGTAGGTGCGAAACGTGCGGTTACCGTGCAGTTCGGTGCGGTATTGCCACCGCAAGTCGTTGCCACAGATGTCGCAGACCTCGAAGCCCGGGTCGGTGCCGTCGGGGCAGACGTGTGCGAAGCCGTCGAAAGCGGTCGCCCACGCATTGCCCGATGCCGAAGGGAGGTCGTGTTCCGTGATGTTGGGCAACTGCGCCGACTCGGAGAGCCGTTTGCGGTGGGAGTGGCCCGTAAAGAAATGGACATTGGCGAAGGAGCGGAAGCAGGAGGTCAGCGAATCGAGCCACCGCTCTTCCGAGAATGTGCACGAGAGCGACCCCTTGCCGTTTACGCGGAAGGCGTTGTGGTGCATACAGACCACTACGGGTGCCGTTTTGTCCTCGACGAGCGCGAGGTCGTGGCGCAACCAAGCCAGTTGCTCCGCCGACACGAGGCGGTCGCAGTTGCGTTTGCCGACAATCTCGGCGGGGTACTTGCCGTCGCCCGCATCGTTGCGGAAAACCGTATTGTCGAATACCACATAGTGGACATTGCCGACATTGAAAGAGTAGTAGCGCGGACCGCAGGAATAGACATAGATGCGTTCCGCCTTATAGTCGGTCAGTGCGCCCGCAGGGACGGAGCCGTCGTAGTCCTGCTCGCCCATGGTGGTGTAGAGCATTGCGGGATAGCCGCTTGCGACAATAGAATTGAGTGCATCGCCGACATCGAATTCGCTCGAATACCAGTATGCCGACGAGGAGAGGTCGCCCAAGATGAGGGAATAGACGGGTATGGAGTCGCGCCGAGCCTCCGCCACAGCCTCGCGCACGGCGGGAATGTATTTGTCTTTTAGTTGGCGCAGGTCGTCGCAACGGTTGGCAAGGTGCATATCTGCCGAGAAAATCATACGATGGCGGTGTTGATTGACGCGCCGCAGCTCGAAGTCGTGTTGCTCCGCCACATCGGGTTTATTGCTCTTCAACCGCGCCCAAAACTGCGGCAACACCCCCTTTTTGCAAACCGGTTCGTAGCCCGAAGGGGTGATGACGAAGACCGCACCCTGAAACTTTTTCGACGCGAGCGCGTAACGCCCCAGCGAGTCGGTAGTGGCAAAAAGCACGCCGTCCGACACAGTAACACCCGCCACAGGTTTGCCCTCGCAGAGCACTCTGCCCGCAACGGTCGTGCCGTCGGCAGGAAGGCGCGACGGTCGTGCGCAAGCGGCAACCACAGCCGAGAGCGTTGCCACGAGGGTGCATAATGTGCGTAAGGAGAGCGACATAGCGGTTATTTTTTGGCGGTATAGACCACCTCTTTGGTTGCAAAGAACTCCTCGTCGAAGAGTTGCGAAATCGGGTAGCGCGTCCACTCCAAGCCCGTGGCGGCGAGTTCCGCCGTGAGGTCGCCGCCTTTCAGGTAGAGAATACCGTCGGGGAGGGTACCGTGCTTGCCGCGGGCGATTTTGCCCCACACCCAGCGCACGAAGGTCGGCATCTCGGTTACGGCGCGCGAAACGACATAGTCGAACTGCTCATCGACTGCTTCGATACGCGCATTCACGGGGCGCAGGTTCGCTATTCCCGCCGCTTTGCACACGCCCTCGACAACCTTGATTTTCTTGCCGATGGAGTCGATTGCCGTAAATTGCGCCTCGGGGAAGAGTATGGCGAGCGGCACACTCGGAAATCCGCCGCCGCAACCCACATCGGCTATGCGTGCGCCCGCGTCGAATCGGCACACCTTGGCGATGGCGAGCGAGTGGAGTATGTGGCGCAGGTAGAGCGAGTCGAAATCCTTGCGCGAGATGACATTGATGCGTGCATTCCACTCGGCATACGCCGCCCCGAGCGCATCGAACTGCTCGCGCCGGCGGTCGGTCAAATCGCCGAAATACTTCTCTATCAACTCTGTTCCGTACTCCATAATCAACTCTGTTTTACGCCGTTATTTGTCTTCCTCGCCCTGCTCAATCATCTTGCACATAAGGTTGCGCACGCGGAAAATCTGCGTCTTCACCGTGCCTATTTTCATATCCAACGCCTCGGCAATCTCCTCATAGGAGTATTCGTCGAGAAAGCGCAGGACGAACATACGACGGTAGTTTTCGGGCAGTTGCGCGATGTAGCGTTCGATTTGCGCACGCTGTTGGGCGTTGATGATGCTCTCCTCGGGCGTGGGCAGCGAGGTTTGGCGCGTGCTGCACTTGCCTTCGAGCGGCAGGTTGTTGTTGGGATTTAGCGCATTGTTGCGACGCGAACGGCTGAAATCGACAAACGTATTCTTGGCGATGGTGCATATCCACGCGCCGAAATCGTAGTCGGGGTTGTATCTGCCTATGTTCACGAACGCCTTCATAAACGCCTCCTGCATAAGGTCTTCCACATCGTCGGTGTTGCTCGTGCGCTTGACGAGCATCGCGTAGATGGCATCGCGATGGCGCGCAAACAGAGCGTCGAAGGCTCGCGTGTCGCCCTCGCCGACCATCTGTGTGAGTGTGCGGTCGTCGCAGCCGCCGTAGTCGTTTATCTCCATGCGCGTGCGTTGCGTTTGCAGAGCATCACTCTTGTGAACAATCTTATCAGTGGTTCGGTAATGTCGAAGACGAAGTGCCACCCCGCGATATTGCGTTCGCCCAAGCGGCGCGAAAGGCGCAGCGTCGTGAACTCGACAACCAAATATCGGACAACTACCAACACTGCCGCCGTTATGCGCAAAGAGTTGGGAAGCAGCACAATGGTCGTTACCGCCGAAGCGAAAAACAGCGTCCGCGCCCACAGTTCGGTCGCCACAAAAGCCTTTGCGGAAGCGGGATAGAAGCGGTGCGTTGCGCCGAAATAGCGCACGCGGTTTATCCACCACGACCAACCGCCCCACTGCTTCTCGGTGCATACCGCCTTCGGCGACAGCACCACGGCGACATTGTCTGCCGACGCAATGCGTTGCACGAACAGGTCGTCCTCGCCGACATTCATATTGAGGTGGTTGAAGCCGCGCACCCCGAAATAGAGCGATTTGGTGAAGCCCATATTGTGGCGCGAAGCCCCGTAGGGGTGGCGGCGTATGGCGGCGGCGAGCCAAGCGACCGAGGTCGCCATACGGTACTCGCGGAAGAGGCGGTTGCGCAGACCGCGCCGTTGCTCTATACCGCAGTAGCCCAGCACTATGTCGCTATAAGTAAATGCCTTTGCCATAAGCGCGACCCATCGGCGCGAAGCAGGCAGGGCATCTGTCGTCGTGATGATTACATGTTCGTTGCTTGCCGACTTGATGCCGACATTCAGTGCCATTTTTGTCGAAATCGGATAGCGCGGGTTGAAGGCTATTTGGGTCGTTTTCAGGTGTCGGTACACTTTGCCCAGACGCGCGAGGTCGTCGTAGAAGCCCTCGTCGTTGCCAACATAGACGGCAACTACCTCGTAGCGGTCGCAATCCTGCGTGAGCAATGCCGCCAGACCCTCCTCCAAATAGTCGTGATTCTCGTTGAAAATCGGCACCACCACCGACACCGCAGGCTCTGTCGCCACCCGCTTGGTACGCTGCTGCGAAAGGCGGAATCCTGCGACGGAAGCATACACGCGCGTGTAGTAGTAAAGTTCTGTTATGAAGGTGATTATCACGAGTGCGACCGCCACCGCGCCGACCACACCGTAACTCTGCCAAAAGTCGTAAAATATAGCGGAAAAGTTTTCCATTTTTATGATTCAGCCTATGGAGTGCAAATATAACAAAAATTTCGGCGAATAGTTCATCGGCAACCTATAATTGCCAAATTTCAGATAATTCCTAAAAAATATGTATCTTTACGCACTCTTAATATGTATATTGTTGGCGACAATGAAATTCACACTCCAATATAAAGACGCAGCGAGCGAGGCTCGTGCAGGCGAAATCGTAACCGACCACGGCACGATACTGACGCCGATATTTATGCCCGTAGGTACGGCGGCGGCGATGAAGGGCATTTTCCATCGCGATTTGCGCAACGAGGCGCACGCCCAAATCATACTGGCAAACACCTATCACCTCTATATGCGCCCGGGTATGAAAATCATCGAGGAGGCGGGTGGCGTTCACCGCTTCTCGACGTGGGACGGACCTATGC
>JBNMLI010000076.1:0-6974 GCA_050874765.1 Alistipes sp. | reverse complement strand
GCGCGGTCCGGGTCTGCTCGGCTCGCTGCTGGTCGGCACATCGTTTGCCAAGGGATTCGCCATCGCCCGCAACATTCCGCTGGTCGAGGTCAATCACCTGCACGGACACATACTCTCGCACTTCGTCGATTTGCCCGACCAAGAGTTGCCCCACCCCGAGTTTCCGTTCCTCTGCCTGCTCGTGAGCGGCGGTCATACCCAAATCGTGCGCGTGGCATCGCCGTTCGATATGCAGATTGTCGGCACGACAATCGACGATGCAGCGGGCGAGGCTCTCGACAAGTGCGCAAAGGTTATGGGGTTGCCCTACCCGGGAGGTCCCGTCATTGACCGCCTTGCCAAAGAGGGCGACAAGAGTGCATTCCGCTTTGCCAAGCCGCACGTCGATGGTTTCGACTACTCGTTCTCGGGACTGAAAACGTCGTTCCTCTATACATTGCGCGACGAAATGGCCGAAAATCCGAACTTTATCGAGCAGCACAAGTGCGACCTCTGCGCGTCGTTGCTCCATACGGTAGTCGATATTTTGGTCGATAAACTCGTGCGTGCCGCCCGCGAATACAACATCAAGGACATCGCCATAGGCGGCGGCGTGTCGGCGAACTCGGTACTGCGCAACCGCATCGAGGCGGAGGGCATCAAGCGCGGCTGGCGCACCTTCATTCCGCAACTGCGCTTCACAACTGACAATGCGGCAATGATTGCCGTGGCAGGCTACTACAAGTACCTGCAAGGCGACCTCTCGTCGCTCGATGCCGCCCCAATCGCCCGCTACGAGGATTTGCTGTAAAGGCATACTAACTATAACTACAAACATAAAAAACTCAACACTATGAACTCGAAAGTAGAACAATGGCTCAAAGAGGCGGAAGAGAAAAAACAAAAACAAGACACAAATCGCAGAAACAAATTGCTGATTCAATTGGGATTATGCGAACAATCCAATGACCCTATTGAGGGTGGTCATTATGATTATGATTACTCTAAATATGTCAAAGCATTCGATGTTACGGATGAAGAGTATGAAGCGATATTAAAATATATCGATACCTATAAATCTATCTCCAATAATAAATATGCCGATACCAATACTAATAATGGAGAAGGGGGATTGCGTACAGTTGCAAAAGTGGTTTTGACCCTCTGTATAATAGTCGCAATAATACAGATAATTTGGGGATTATCTCTAATCAATAGTTTTTTGGGAGGGACCACAGGTATAATGATGCTGTTAGGTGCATTCGTAACTATTATATCCGGTTTGGTCATCTATTGGACAACAAAGGTATTTACCAATATATCGGAAAAGACCACCGAGATTCGCGATATACTCAAAAGTCAGAGCAAGAAATAACCCATAGGCGACATTTGCGGGCGACGCGGTCGCCCGCAAACCCTAAAAAATACTCGGGTATAAACCGACAAATAGGTATAAATACCGATTGGGCATTAGCGAGAAAATTGCTATTTTTGTGTCGTTTAACAAAAAAAGTAAGAGTTGCTATGCACGATTTTTCCCCTACCGAGTACAAATTGGTCTGCCTTGCCACGGGCAAGGAGTTCGAGGACGACGGTTGGTCGCTCGGTTCCCCATTCACAAAAGAGCCTACGCTTATTCGCGCCGTATATGCCAAGAAACAGTTGGAGGTGAAAGACGACGACTGCGGGTTGTACAAGTTCCGCGACTGGTTGCCAATCAAGCGCGAACTCAAATGTTCGTCGTCGCCCGTAACCTATCGCAGCGAGGGTTTGGCAAAGGCGTTGGGGTTGGAGAATCTCTATATCACATTCAACGGATATTGGCCCGAGAAGGGAGCCACGATGCAGACCTGCTCGTTCAAGGAGACGGAGGCTTACAGCGTATGCGCCCGCACGGAGGAGGATTGCGACAAAATTTTGGTGGTTGCCTCGGCGGGCAACACGGCTCGCGCCTTTGCCAAAGTTTGTTCGGACAACAACATAAAGTTGCTTCTGTCGGTTCCCGAGGAGAACATCGACGCACTGTGGTTCGATGCTCCGCTGAACGACTGCGTGAAGGTCATCGCCTGCGAGAAGGGCGGCGACTACTTCGATGCCATACATTTGAGCGACCTCGCGTTGCGTTCGCCAAAATTCTATGCCGAGGGCGGTGCGAAGAACATCGCACGCCGCGACGGTATGGCGACGACCGTCCTCTCTGCCGTAACGACCATCGGTCGCATACCCGACTACTATTTTCAGGCTGTCGGCAGCGGTACGGGAGCGATTGCCGCTTGGGAGGCTAACCAACGTCTGATTGAGGACGGCAGATATGGCAACAATCTTATGAAACTCATGGTGTCGCAGAACGCGCCGTTCTTGCCGATGTATGACGCTTGGCGTGTCGATTCGCGCGCCTTGTTGCCATACGATGCCGACAAGGCTCGTCGCGATGCCGAGATTATCGATGCCAAGGTACTCTCCAACCGCAAACCGCCTTACAGCCTGTGCGGCGGTCTGTACGACGCGCTCAAAGCGACCGACGGTGCGGTGCTGATGGCTACCAACCTGCAAGCCGAGAAGGCGAAAAAGTTGTTCCTCGAAACCGAGGGTCGCGACATCTATTCGGCTCCGAGCGTCGCACTGGCTTCGCTCATCAAGGAGGTCAAGGCAGGCAACATCGACAAGAAGGCGACCATCATGCTCAACGTAACGGGCGGTGGCGAGAAGGAGTTTATGGCGGGCAAACAGATTTGGTACAAGAAGCCCGACATCGTATTCCCGCTCAATGCCGAGGCTGACGAGGTTATCGAGAAGACCGAGGCGCTCTTTGCTTAAAGAAACGGGGGGGGGTAAGATATTATGTATCCTATAAGATTCAAACCTATATTGAAGCCCAAAGTCTGGGGCGGTCATCGGTTGCTCGAAATCAAGAAAGGACAACTCACGCGCATCGACGCATCGAAACGCTACGGCGAGAGTTGGGATTTGTCGGGCTTGGAGGGCAATATGTCGGTCGCATCGAACGGCTTTTTGAAAGGCAACAGCCTGCAAGAGATTATCGAGGTCTATATGGGCGATTTGGTCGGCGAGGCTGTGTTCGACAGATACGGACTCGACTTCCCGCTGCTCGTCAAGACGCTCGACTGCAACGACAAACTCTCGGTGCAGGTTCACCCCAATGACGAATTGGCAGCGGAGCGACACGGCAAATGCGGCAAAAGCGAGATGTGGTACATCGTGAGTGCCGAACCCGATGCGGTAATCTACATCGGCTTCAAGGACAAGCACATAACGCGTGAGCAATATATCGAAGCCGTTGCCGAAGGTACGGTGGCGGACATTATCGAGCCGGTACCGGTCAAGGCGGGCGACGTGTTCTATATTCCTGCGGGTACGGTACACGCGCTGTCGAAGGGCGTTGTGGCGGTCGAGATTCAGCAACCCGTCGATTTGACCTACCGCATATTCGACTGGAACCGCGTCGATGAAAATGGCTGTGCGCGCGAGTTGCACACGGCACTGGCGGTCGATGCCATCGACTTTGAATCGACGGCTGCAACGTGTCGCCGAACATACACGGCAGAGGACAACAAGGCGGTCGAGGCGGTCAAGTGCGACTACTTCACTACCAACATTCTCACCGTGAACGGCACGGCAGAGCGCGACTATTGTGAGTTGGATTCGTTCGTAATATATATGTGCGTGGCAGGCGAGGCGGACATCGACGACGGCACCAACCACGACCACCTGACGGCGGGCGATGTGGTGCTGATTCCAGCCGAAACAGGCGATGTAACGCTCCGCGGCAAAGCGACAATCGTCGAAAGTTACATAGCATAGCCTCACAAGGAGTTACAAAACCAATCGGGCGGTAAGTCTTTGCACTTACCGCCTGATTTGTGTTGGGTCGCAGACTAGTACCACTCTGTTACCACCATGTTACGTTACCACCCTATTACCACCCTGTTACCACTCCGAGGCGGAGAAGGTGTCCTTCGGGGCGTTGGGTACGTTCACGAAGAAGCGGAGGCCCGTCTTTGCCTCGATGTCCGCCACCGAGCAGAATGCCGAGGTCGGCACCGTCGTCGATGAGTTGTTCTCGTGCGTAAGCCAGATGCCGACGCATTTGAGTTCCATTGCCGAGCAGTTGCGCACCGACTTGCCCGTGCTGCCGCTCTTGGTGCGGAGCAATACCTTATAGTAGTGCGTAGGCGTCGGGCAAGTATTGCCGTCGCAATCGGTAGTCGAGCGGGCGATGCTGCTATCCCACGTCGTGCCGAAATATGCGCCCGTAACGACATAGAGCGTATCGGCGCAGGCATAACCGCGCACACGTCCCTCCAACGTTGCCCACAATTTTTGGTTGAAGTTGCTCTGTTGCGGGGTCATATTGGTCGAATAGAACGTTTGGTCCATCATCTCCTGCGAGCACTTGCGGTCGGCAGCGGCTATTTGGTGTCCGCGGTCGTAGGAACCCGTATAGGAGCGGAACATATTTGCCTGCCACGACTCGGCGATATCGGGGTCGAAGAGGAACTCGTTGGAACGGCTTGCCGAGCCGCGGATATGGCTCGTATGAATCGGGTATGCCACCCAGCACGATGCGCGTTTGCTCTTGTCGAAGCAGAACGAGTAGTTGCGCTCGACGGCGGAGCCTTTTTGCGCGGAGTGGAAGTGATAGACGAAGTCGGCACCCTCCTTATAGGCAGGCAGTTCCGCCCAGCCCGTACGTCCCTCGATAGCAGGTTCGCCCGAGTCGGGGGTATCGCCACCGCCGTCGTCCACAAGGGTATCGTTATTCAGTGCAATAGTCGTTTTATAGAGTTTGGCACGCTCGACCGCGAATCCCGAGAGTGGTTTCTCCAAGCGGTAGCGGTCGGTGGCGGTCGCAACTTCGATTTCGGCAATACCCGAGAACCCGTCGAACGGCGCGATGACCATATAGGCATCGAACGTAGCACCGCGGGCTATCGTGATGCCGTCGAGCGTGAGCGTTACCGTGTCGCTCGTGCCGCTCTTGGGCGAGATGGTCGCCTCGTCGAGGTCGGTGATGTTGAATATGCCGTTCAACGCCTTATCGGGCACGCGGAACGAGATGCTCGTCGGTGTTTGCGCCTTGTCGGTCTGATTGACTATGGCAATGCGCACGAAGGAATAGAGGTGCTTCATCGCGAATGTAGGCACCGAGTTGTCGCCTATCGTGGCAGTGGTTTGCGCGACCATACAGTCGTACTCCTTCAAGTGAGCCATACCCGCCGCACTCTGCGTCTGCGAGGCGAGCAGCTTGTTGGACGCGCTGCGCGCAAGGACGTATATACGCTGATTTTCAACGGCATATTGCGCACGGAAAGTGTATTCGCCGCCCGCAATTTCGGCATCGCCGCGGAACAGCCCCGTCGCCTCGTCGAAGGTAAATATCTTCGGTTTCTTCGCCTCCTCGCGATAGCCGCTACCCCACGTTCCGTCTGCCGTTGCCACATAGATGACATCGCCCGCCGTCCAGCCCAAATCGATTGTTCCGCGCTCGGACGCAGTGTAATCCACGCGCGTATCGCCTACGGCAAAGGCAACAGGGAAGGTTTTGCCCGACGGTGCGACAAAGGCGTTGTCCGCCTTCGTGCAGGCGGAATAGAACAGAGCCGTGAAGATGGCTATATATGCTGATATTTTCATAAATTCGGTCATTTTGTTTGGTTAGAAATCACCTCCGTCGCCGATTTCCTCAATCGGGTTGCTTGCGAAAAATCCCTTTTCGAGCGCGACGGTCAGCCGACGACACGTCGGGCGCAGGTATTGCGGTTTGGTTGTCACACTCTACAAATAAAATTTTACAAATATATGATTTTCGGGCGGATATACCAAATTTATGGTATCAATTCCTACAAACTCACACAAATACCACACTTTACGCCATAAAAAACCCAACCAACAGAGTACAACAAATAAATTTTGTTATTATTTTTGTATTACATTTTTATGTTTGACACAAAACGACCAAAATTGTATAACAGAATTGAAATCAACACTTATAAATAATTCTCAACAATGAAAAAAGTAATTTTAAGTATGTTCGTTGCAGTCGCTGCTCTGCTGACGACATCGTGCGCCAAAGATGCCACCGAAGGTGTGGACACGGACGCAAACAAAGTGGCAGTTTCATTCAACACCGCTCTCCAAGAGCAAGATTCGCGTGCCGTGCCGGGGGGGGGTACTTTGGCAAAGAATCTGACCGTTCTGGTTTACGACAAAGACGGTAAACTGCTCGATGAACAAACCAAAACGTTGGACGACGACCTGAAAGCGACCGTAGAGTTTTCGCTTGTAAAGGGCGAAACATACGCTTTTGCATTCTGGGCGCAAGCAGATGACGCACCGTTTGTATTGAATAAGGAGAACGGAACCGTAGAAATCAACTACGCCGAAGCCAACAACGAAAAGGGCGACGCATTCTTCTACTATCGCTCACCAAGTGCCATAAGCGCACCGCTTGCAGCAAACATCTCGCTCAAACGACCTTTTGCGCAGGTCAATCTCGCCACAAGCGACGTAGCAACCGTAAAGCGTCTTTATGGCGATGATGCGTTGCAAAATGCAAAATCGTCGCTCGTAATAAACGGCATTTACAATAAGTTGAACCTGAAAGACGGCAAAGTAATGGGTGATGCCGCCGAAGTTACGTTCACAACTGCCGCAATTCCCGAAGGACAGATAACAATAAAAGGCACCGACTACGATTATTTGGGTACTAACTACGTTTTGGTAGGCACCAGCAAAAGTTTGTCCGATGTCAAGTTTGAAATCAGCGACATCGCGGGTTGCGAAACCAAAACCATTTCGCTCAACACCGTGCCCGTACAGCGCAACTACCGCACCAACATCTACGGCGCATTGTTCTCAATTGGTGCAAGTTTCAACGTCGAAAGCAAACCTGCATTCACTGGCGACAACAATGTCGGCATAGTCATTGCCGACGAGGCAACAATAGAGGAGCAGTTGAATGTAAAGAATGCCAT
>JBNMLI010000075.1:0-7120 GCA_050874765.1 Alistipes sp. | reverse complement strand
GGCGACGAGCGACAGTGTCGCGGAGAGCATCAAAAATAATCTCTTCATAGCGTTTTCGGGTTTTTAGTTATTCTTAACGGAGTATCCCATAAAGTAGTTGCCCGTGCGTGCCGCTGCTTTGAGCGGTGCGGAGGTCTGCGAAACGGTCGCGGTGTCGTGTTCGTACTCGAACTTGACAAAGGTTACGTCGCCCTGAATGTCGGGATTGTAACCCACTATGCCGTTGCCGTTGGTGCCGAAGGCAAAGGCTACGAATGTGTCGTAGGCAGAGGCGTTGAGCGTCGTGGCATAGTCGATGGTGTTCGTGCCCGTCAGCAGATTATCCTTCATCGCGGAGCCGAGGCTGTCGAGATAGTCGAATGCGGCGTAGAATGCGCCCGAATAGTTGTCCGACGACGGGTAGTACGACCATTTGTAAATGTCCATAACGCCCATGATGTAGTATTTGCCCTTGGCTGTCGCCTGTGGCGTTACGGTAACCTTCGAGCCGCTGACATCGATTTTGAAACCGTCGCCCGAGATGCCCGTAGGCTCGGTCGTAAACTCCACGACGCCGATATTGCCGCTGTATCCGTACTCCTTGTTGAGGTCGAATGCCACCACGCAGTAGTCGGTCTGCGACCAGAGCGGCGAGAACTCGAACGACTGCTTGCCCGTTACGATGTAGTCCTCAATGGAGCGTTCTGGATAGTATGCCAAGTCGCTCTTGATGTAGTCGATAAAGCCCTCGATGACCTCGCTTTTGCTCGCCTTCTCAAACTCCTTTTTCGTTACGATGCCGAAGTAGTAGGGCGACTGCGTCGTAGGCACGACCGTAACGGTCGCAAGAGTTGTGCCGATGTCGGAAACCGTAATCGAGAAGCGCATATCGGCATCGACATTCGCTTGTGCGCTCTGCGATACTAAAACCGACACGGAGGCCGCATTCTTGTAGGAGAGGACGATGAAGGCGGAACGCGCCTTGCTGTCCGAATTGGTAGCCACGCTGAACGCAACCGCCGTCGGTGTGCATTCGTCGATGGTTATCCACTCTGCCGAAGTGCTCGCGCCGACAGTGGCACCATCTTTTGCTCCATTGAGCGTGTAGGCAATCGAGTGCTGCGCCGCTGTACCACCGACCGAAACAGCCTTGCTCGCCACCTCAATCACGGGCGCGGTGTCTGTCGAACCGCCGTTGTCGCCTTTGTCGCAGGCAGTGAAAAGTGCGGTCGCCACGAGGACGAAAACCGCCAAAGAGAATAGTTTTTTCATATTTTCGAGTTTTAACAATCTTGATATACCGCTATATTATATCGGTATCTCTTCGCAAAGATAACGATATTTGTCGATATTTATTCTGTTTGCGCCCCGATTTTTATATAAAAATGCAGTTGCGGCGCAGAGTAACCGCAATAAAAATGCAATCGCGCACGCCTTTTCGACAGGCATACGCGATTGCAAAAGAGTTGTCGGGGCTGTCTTTGCCAGACTCGGCGGTCATCGGAACATAATAGCCCGCCCGCCGATTGAGTGCCGATTAGTTGAGCGACGGCAGGAAGGAGTAATCCTTCGAGTAGTGCAACATCTGCTCGACGTAGTTGGCAGGGTAGGTGATGCGTACATCGACAACTTTGCCATCTTTCTCGACCAGCTCGTACTCGGGATTGACGAATCCGCCGTAAGGCTCGATGTTGAGCGCGTAGTAGCGGTCGCGCACCTCCTTGTGGAGAGCCTCATCAACCTGCACGCCATACTTCTCGACCAGAGCCTTGCCCGCCTCGTAATCGCCCTCGCTCTTGATGCGCTGCACCTCGCAGAGCATCTCGCCGAAGAGCGTGCGCAGACGGTCGAAATCGTTCACGACGACGTAGGTCTTGCCGTTCTCCTTGACGAACTCGATGACGTTGTCCGCCTTGCCGCGTTCGTAGCACCACTCGGCAATCATCTTGCGATTGCGCATGTGAGCCTCCTCGACATTCTTGCCGAGTTCGATGCGGGCGAGTTGGGTCATCATACCGTTCATTATGTAGGAAGCGTATTGTGCTTTGGCTACGTCGAGCGACGGAATCAATCCGAGTTCGACCATCTTAGGGTCGCCCAAGTAGTACAGACCGAAGAGGTCGGCGCGCGTTTCCTCCAATGTCGAGGTGTAGGAGCCGAGTTCACCGCCGCGCACGCCCTCTGCCAACTGACCCGAGCCGTGGCCGAGGCACTCGTGCAGGTCGGTGTGGAGGTCGTCTGCCAATTTGCCGTATTTGTCCATTCGCTCGCGGTCGTCCTTACGCAGAACGAACTCCTCGGCAAAGCCGTTGCCGTGGGCAGCCTGCTTGTAGGCGTAGGTGATGTTGTCGATGGTTACCGACTTCGAGCCGTACTCCTTGCGAATCCAGTCGGCGTTAGGCAGGTTGATGCCTATCGGAGTGGCAGGGTAGCAGTCGCCGCCGAGCATACCGACCGTGATGACCTTTGCCGACACGCCTTTAACGACGGGCTTGCGGTAGGCAGGGTTGATTGGCGAGTGGTCCTCGAACCACTGTGCATTGGCGGAGATGATTTTGGTGCGCTCGCAAGCCTCCTTATCCAAGAAACTTACGTTGCCCTCCCACGAAGCCTTGCGACCGAGCGGGTCGGAGTAGTCCTCGATGAAGCCGTTTACGAAATCGACATTCGACACGGTGTCCTGCACCCATGCGATGTTGTAGTCGTCGAAGTCGCGCAGGTCGCCCGAACGGTAGTACTTGACCAACTTGGCGATGATGTCCTTCAAAGGCTCGTCGGCTACGCCCTCCGCCTTTTCGAGCCAGTAGGTGATGTGCTTGATGGCGTCGCCGTACATTCCGCCCTCTTTCCATACCTTCTCGACCAATTTGCCATCTTCCTTGACGAGTTTCGAGTTAAGACCGTAGGAAACAGGCTGCGGGTCGTGCTTGGCTGCCATCTTGCCATAGAATGCCTGCACCTCTGCCTCGGTTACGCCGTCGTAGAAATTGACCGCCGACTCCTTCACCATATCTACGCCTGCCGTCTGGTTGAGTTTGGTAGGGTAGAGCGCAGGGTTGAAGATGATTTCGGCAATCTCCTCGTTGGCGATAGGGCTCTCGACATTGCACTTATCGAGTTGCTCGGCGAACCACTCGCGCGAGAACTCGGGTGTGAATTTGTCGTTGGAGTAGTGGTGGTGAATGCCGTTGGCAAACCAAACCTTTTTCAGATACTTCTCCATCGCAACAAAGTCTGCCGCGCTGCGGTCGCCTTCGTAACGCTCGTAAATCTGCTCCAAGGCGCGACGAATCGTCAGGTTGTACTTGAAATTCTGGTCGAACAGAATGTCGCGACCGCACTTGGCTGCCTCGCCGAGGTAATAGACCAGCAATTTGTCGTTGAGCGACAACTTCTCGAATTCGGGTACTTCGTAGCGAATTACCTTGATGTCGTCGAAGCGGTCGACAATCCACGCCGCCTCGCCCTTCTGCTCGGATTTGCAACCGACCAGAGCCATTGCAATAACTCCCATAGAGGTTAAAACTGTTTTTTTCATATCGTGTTTATAATTGTTTGTTTCCTGTTCCGTGCGGAAATATGCAACAAATTTACATATTTTTTGCAATTTAGCAACTCCGTCAGTGCGAAGATTGCGTGTGGCACAGCGGAATGACCTCGCCGTCGTCGGGTACGACGATGTTGCCAGCAAAGAGACTCGCCGCCTCGGCAGTGTAGGTTGCGCGGCGCGTTGCGAGGGTCTTGTCCTCCGTGTGGTACATCACCAAATTGTGCGCTCCGAGCGACGCCGCCACGCGCCCCGCGTCGAGTGCCGTGCTGTGGTGCTTCTCGTAGGGGTGAAACCGCTCGCGGTCGGCATATAGGCAGAACGCCTCACACAGCAAAAAGTCGGCGCGGCGCGCATACTGCTCGTTGAGCGGATTGTATGGCTCGTCGCCCAAGCATACCACCGATGTGCCGTCCGTGAGCGTGGCACGGAAGCCGTACTGCTTCTCTTTGGTCGAGTTAATATCGAAGCAGGTCATCGCTATATCGCCCGCGCTGAAACTCTCGCCGTCGTGCAGGCAGTGCATCTCTACGCGCTCGGCAAAGGCGGCAAGGTGCTTGGCTGCGAAGGTCATACGGCAGATGGTGTCGATGACATTCAGTACTTTGTCATGACCGTAAATGTGGAACGTGCCTTCGTAGGGCTTGCTGACAACCATACGGATTACCCAGACGGTGCCGAGTATGTGGTCGGTATGGGCGTGGGTAACGAACATGTGGTGAATTTGCCCTATACTGATGCCCGCACTCTCCAATCGGGCGAGAATGCCGTTTCCGCCGCCTGCATCGACAAGCAGAGTCGTCGAGTCGGTGTGCAGCGTGAAACAGGTGTTGCAGCAGTGGGTTACGACGGCGTTGCCCGTACCGAGTATGGTCAGTTTGTTCATACGCGCAAATGTGTTGTTTTGTTTTTGCAAAGGTAGTGTTTTTGCGGTTTGCGTTTGAAAAATAATTCGTATATTTGTAAGATATTGAATGAAAATCGACTGAAATAAAACCAAATGAATATGGCAACAAAAACTTTGACTATCGAAAAAACGATTCCCGTAGTCGGCGAATACGATGTGGTCGTATGCGGCGGCGGTCCTGCGGGCTTCATTGCGGCAATCGCTGCGGCTCGCGAGGGCGCGAAGGTCGCTCTGGTCGAGCAATACGGCTTCTTGGGCGGTATGGCGACCAGCGGCATAGTCGCTCCGTTGAGTGTCTTTACCTACAACAACGAGAAGGTGATTGGCGGTATTCCGTGGGAGTTCCTCGAACGGCTCGAAGCCATGGGCGGCGGCTACATCGAGAAACCGCTCGGCAACGTGGCATTCGACCCCGAACTCTATAAACTCTGCGTGCAGCGTATGGTGTTGGAGGCGGGCGTGGAACTCTATATGCACTCCTATCTCTCGGGCTGCGTGGTCGAGAATGGCACCGTGCGCGAGGTCATCATCGAGAATAAGAACGGCTCGGAGGCTCTCGCCGCCAAGACCTTCATCGACTGCACTGGCGACGGCGACTTGGCTCACATGGCTGCCGTGCCTATGCAACCGCAGAACGGCGAGCCGCTGCAACCCGCTTCGACCTACTTCATCTTGGCGGGTGTCGATACCGACGCTCCCGTCATCAAGGAGGCTATGCACCACAACAAGCAGGGCGTAAACTGCCACTGCCTGCCGATTCGCGAGCGACTGCTTGCCATGGCGGACAAACTCGATATTCCCGACTTCGGCGGTCCGTGGTTCTGCACCACTCTGCACAAGGGTTGCGTGGCGGTGAATATGACGCGCACTGCCGCCAATGCGTGCGACAATCGCGACTTTACCCACGCCGAGTGCCGTCTGCGCGAGGACGTGTTCCGTATGGCGCAGATTCTGCGCGACAATTTCGACGAGTTCCGCAACAGCTATGTCGCTGTCGTAGCGACGCAGGCAGGCGTGCGCGAAACGCGCCGCATCAAGGGCGTGCATACCATCACGGCAGAGGAGTATGTCAGCGCATTCCACTACGACGACAGCATCTCGCGCGGTGCCCACCCGATTGATATTCACTCGGCAAAGGGAGCATCGCAGGAGGCTACGTTCCTCAAACAGGCAGCCTATGTCCCTTACCGCGCACTGATTGCCGAAGGCTATCCCAACCTGCTCGTGGCGGGTCGTTGCCTCTCGGCAGACCGTCGCGCATTCGCTTCGTTGCGCGTGCAGGCAAGCTGTATGGGTACGGGTCAGGCGGCAGGTGTGGCTGCCGCACAGTGTGCCAAGAGCGGTCGTGCGGTGCAGAAGGCAGATGTGGCTGCACTGGTTGCCCGCCTGCGCGAAATCGGCGCGATGATATAAACCCGAACAGAACCTAAAAACCAACCTAAAACTTACATACAAAAACCATTATGGCTTCACTCGATTATTGGGTAATCGCGCTCTATTTTCTCGGACTGATATTGGTCAGCTGGATAATTTCGCGCAACATCAAGAGTTCCGAGGATATGTTTATCGCGGGGCGCAACTCGTCGTGGTGGCTCTCGGGTATGTCCACCTATATGACGCTCTTCTCGGCAAGTACGTTCGTCATCTGGGGCGGTGTGGCATACCGCTCGGGATTAGTCGCCGCACTGGTGGGCAACACGCTCGGTCTGGCGTGCTTCTTTGCGGGCAAATACATAGCGGGTCGCTGGCGCGAGATGCGCATCAAATCGCCAGGTGAGTTTCTTGGCATACGCTTCGGTCGCTCGACCATCAACTTCTACACCATCATCGGCATCATCGGTCGTGGCGGTCATACCGCTGTCGCGCTCTATGCCATTGCAGTGGTGATGTCGGCACTGATTCAACTGCCCGAGGGGCATGTGCTGGCCGACCCCGCCACGGGCAACCTCGCCATCAGTTGGGCGGTAATTATACTCGGCGTTATCACGCTGATTTACACCATCACGGGCGGATTCCTCGCGGTGCTGATGACCGACGTAATCCAGTTCGGCGTGCTGATGACGATTGTGGTATTTATGATTCCGCTCTCGATTCACCAAATCGGCGGTCTGGACAACTTCATCGCCAACGCTCCCGATGGCTATTTCATTCCGACGAGTGCCGAGTATCCGTGGGGTTGGATGATTATGTGGTTCTTCTTGAACCTCTTCACCGTCGGTGGCGACTGGCCGTTCATACAGCGTTACATCAGCGTCCCTACGGTGCGCGATGCTCGCAAGAGCAACTATCTGGTCGGCGTACTCTATCTCATCACGCCGATAATATGGTACCTGCCCGCAATGATTTACCGCACCATCGAGCCCGATGCCAACCCCGAACAGGCTTATATACTGATGAGTAAACTCGTGCTGATGAAGGGTATGCTCGGCGTGATGCTGGCGGCGATGATTTCGGCAACGCTCAGCTGCGTGTCGGGTACGCTCAATGTCTATGCCAACGTATTCACCTACGACATCTACTGCAAACGCCACCCCGAGGCTTCGGAGCAGACGCAAATCCGCGTCGGACGACTCTTCACGCTCATCTTCGGCGTTGCCATTCTGTTGCTCGCCCTGCTGATTCCTTACGCGGGCGGAGCCGAGAAGGTGGTCGTTACCATACTGACGCTTGTCATCGCACCGCTCTGC
>JBNMLI010000074.1:0-7137 GCA_050874765.1 Alistipes sp. | reverse complement strand
CAATACTATATCGACACCTTCTATGTCGGCAATCTCCTGCGGTTTGAGTTGGGCATAACACCCCGTAACCGCAATGATGGCATTGGGGTTGCGACGGTGGAGTTTGCGTATTATGTTGCGACATTTCTTGTCGGCGTGCTCCGTAACGGAACAACTGTTGATTATGCAGATGTCTGCCTCTTCGTCGGGGGCGACGCGGACGAATCCGCCCTCCTCGAATTGGCGTGCGATGGTCGAACTCTCCGAAAAATTGAGTTTGCAACCCAGCGTATGAAAATTTACTCTGCGTGGCATATTTTGGTTTCGATTTTATTGCGCGAATATACAATAAAGTGGCGGAATTTGGGCTGAATTCCGATAAAAAAGTGTAATTTTACGCGCCAAAAAATTAGAATACAAATGGATTTCATAGGTGATGTCTTTCAATACGGCTATTTGAGCAATGCCCTCATTGCCTGCCTGCTGTCGGGTATAACCTGTGGCATAATAGGTACATATACCGTCGCGCGACGGACAGTGTTTTTGAGCGGAGGCATCACGCACGCTTCGTTCGGCGGATTGGGTATAGCGTTCTATTTCGGCATCAATCCCATTTTGGGCGCGATGGCGTTTGCCGTTGCGTCGGCTCTCGGAATCGAGTATATCAGTTCGCACGGCAAGATACGCGAGGATTCGGCGATAGGTTTGATATGGGGCGTCGGTATGGCTGTCGGTGCACTCTTTATGAGCCTGCGACCCGGTTACACGTCGGGCGATTTGTCGAGTTTTCTGTTCGGCAACATCATAACCGTAACCGATGCCGATGTTGCGGCATTGGCGATTACCTCTGCGCTGTTGCTCGTGATGACCGTTTTGTGGATTCGTCCCATAATGTATGTCGCCTTCGACCGCTCGTTTGCACAGGCTGCGGGGTTGCATACCAAACTGATTTCATATACGATGTCGGTGATAACGGCAGTTACAATCGTGCTTGCGATTCGCGTGATGGGTATAGTTCTGCTGATTTCGTTGCTGACGATGCCGGTCGTGATAGTCAATTTCTTCTCGAAATCCTACAAAACGATTACGCTGTGGTCGGCCGTGGTCGCCTCTGTGGCGGGGGTGTTGGGCATAATGGCGAGTTACTACATGGAGGTTCCGTCGGGTCCCGCGATAATATTCGTGCTTACTTTTGTGCTTATTGTCGCAAAACCGTTATCTTTGCAAATCGTTAAACAGGCTCGACGCTGATGAAAACCATATACAAGCTCATACTGAAAGCCTATCTCGGTCCTATGTTCATGACCTTCTTCATCGTACTTTTCGTGCTGATGATGAATTTCGTGTGGCGTTACATCGACGAGTTGGTCGGCAAGGGTCTCGATGCGGGTATCATAATCGAACTGATTATGTATGCGACCGTCAATATGATTCCTATGGGCTTGCCGCTGGCGATACTGCTCGCAACGATTATGACCATGGGCAACCTCGGCGAGAACTACGAGCTGCTGGCGATGAAATCGGCAGGTATGTCGTTGCCACGCATAATGAAGCCGCTGACCATCGTGGTCGGTATCATATCGATAGGCAGTTTCTTTGTGGTGAACAACCTTGTGCCGTATGCCAACAAGAAGATGTTGAGCATCATATACGACATTCGCCAACAGAATCAGGCATTGGAGTTTCAGGACGGATTGTTCTTCAATGGTATAGACAATATGAGCATTCGGGTCGAGAAGCAGGACCCCGAAACAAAGCTGTTGCGCGGCGTGCTGATTTACGACAATCGCGCCTACAACGGCAATATGACCACGACCATAGCCGATTCGGGATATATACGGCTGACGGACGACAAGAAGTTTCTGCTCGTAACTCTCTACCACGGCGAAACATACGAACAGACGCGCAATAGTCAGTGGTACACATCGAGCACGCTGCGTCATCACAAGTTCGACCGTCAGGAGGGTAAAATTCCTATGTCGGGTTTCGACTTCGAGCGTACCGACGAGAACCTGTTCAGCAACAACAGTCAGACCAAGAATATCAACGAGTTGCAACACGCCATAGATTCGCTCGACCAAATGGTCGGCAACATAACCGCGACGGCATACAACCCGCTGTTGCGCGAGCAGATATTCGAAAGAGACCCCGATGCCGTTGCACCGCCCGATTCCGTCAAAATCGACCGCTCGGCAAAACGTATGTCGGCAGGTATAATGGATTCGGTCAAGAAGGCAGACGTTCGCACGCGCAACAAAATATGGGCGCGGGCACGGCAGTCGGCAAAGAACTCGCGAAATATGTTCTCTTTCGACGAATCGACATCGAAAGAGGCACTCAACCAGCTCTATCGCAGCAAGAACGAGTGGCATCGCAAACTTGCTCTGCCGGTGTCGATTATGATATTCTTCTTGGTCGGCGCACCGCTGGGAGCAATTATCCGCAAGGGCGGTTTGGGAATGCCGATTGTGATTTCGGTCATATTCTTTGTGATATATTATATAATAAGTATTTCGGGCGAGAAGCTTGCCAAGGAGGGAACGTGGAACTCGTTGCTCGGTATGTGGATTTCCTCCATCGTGCTTGCCCCGATTGCCGTCTATCTGACCTATAAAGCGACCAACGATTCGGCGTTGCTCGACATCGATTGGTACATAGGCAAATACAAATACTACAAGGAGGCTCTGCTTGCGCGCCTGCCAGAAAAGTGGCGTGCACGTTTGGAACGCAAGCCTCGACCAACCGCTAAAAGCAAATAAGTTATGAATGCCAAGAACCTGCGTATAGTCTTTATGGGTACGCCCGAGTTTGCCGTACCTTCGCTCAAAGCCCTAATCGAAAACGGATATAATGTCGTAGGCGTTGTAACGACGCCCGACCGTCCAGCCGGCAGAGGCTTGAAGGTGCAGGAGAGCGAGGTGAAAATCGCGGCTCGCGAAGCGGGAATCGCGACGATACTGCAACCAGAAAAGTTGAAGGACGAAGCGTTTGTAGAGGCTTTGCGGGCGTTGCAACCCGACTTGGGGATAGTGATTGCCTTCCGTATGTTGCCCGAAATAGTGTGGGCGATGCCGCGGTTCGGTACATTCAATCTGCACGCTTCGCTGTTGCCGCAATATCGCGGGGCTGCGCCTATAAATTGGGCGGTTATAAACGGCGAAAAGGAAACGGGCGTTACCACATTTCTGCTGAATCACGAAATAGATAAAGGTGCAATTATCGGTCAGATGCGTGTGTCAATCGGCGAGCGCGACACGGTCGGCACGATGTACGACAAACTGATGCACATCGGCACGTCGCTCGTTTTGGAGAGTGTCGAGAAAATCGCCGCCGGCGATGTGCAACCGATAGAGCAGCCGCAATCGAATGATAATCTACACCCTGCACCAAAGATTTTCAAGGAGGACTGCGTCATAGATTGGCACAAATCGGGGCGCGAAATCATCAATTTTATCCGCGGTTTGTCGCCTTATCCCGCTGCATGGACGCGCCTGTACAAAGATGGCGCAGAGGCAGGTTTGGCAAAGATTTTCGAGGCTCATTTCGAGCCGATGCCGTCGCCGAAAGAGGCGGGTGCAATCGCCACCGACGGAGGTCGTGAGTTGGCTGTTTATTGTGCCGACGGGAGGGTGGTTGTCGATGAGATTCAGATGGCGGGCAAACGCCGTATGTCGGCGCACGACCTGATGCTCGGATTCCGCAATGCCGAGGATTTTTCGATGCAATAGTGTGATTATTCGCTCGACGCATTGTCTGATGCGGCGAAGCAATTTCGGCAAAACGCGCTGCACTTGTCGAAATGTTGATAATCTATTGATTTTACCATCAAGAACTTTTGTTTTTTAGCCTTTATTGCACTACCTTTGCAGGAAGTATGTGGCGGGCGGTAACGCTGCCGTCATACGCGAACTCGCAGTCCCTGCCACGGATTCGTGGCACATCTGAATATCGGGTGCGCATGTGTCGCATAGCGGTAGAGTTTTTGTGCTGCGGGCTATAATTTATAGCCGCGAGGGAGGGGAGAGTATGCAATTTTGATAACAGTCTTATGGCGAATAACGAATCCGACGTACTGCATTGGTATGCCTGCAAAATCTATCACAACAAGATGAAAGATTTTAAGGCACTGGTTGCCTCCGTCGGATTTGAATTTTATATACCTATGCGTAACGCCGTCGATAACGGGTTGTACGACACCGAGTCGCATGCTCGGCAAGTTCCCGTTATCCCGTCGCTGATATTTGTGCGCACGACGGAAGAGTTCGTGCGGAACGTGCGCCGAGACCCGGCAAGCCATGCCGGCGTATATTGCACTCCGGGTACTTCCGAGCTTGCCGTTATACGCGACCACGATATGGCGACCTTTATATTCGTAACCACGCGAGGTCTGCAAACGATGGAGGCAATCGCCGCCGACTTTGCAAAGGGCGACAGGGTGCGCATAACCGATGGCGTACTTAAAGGCGCAGAGGGCTACATAACCCGCGTGCATGGCACAAAGCGGTTTGTCGTAACAATCGAGGGCGTTGCCGCCGTTGCCACGACATTCATACCAAAGCAATTCATAGAGAAAATAGGGTAGCAGCCCCGACAGATAAATATGACAATCCTTGTAACAGGAGCTAACGGGCAACTCGGCAACGAGATGCGAATCGTAGCCAAAGGCTCGGCGGATAAATACATATTCACCGATGTCGTGGAGGCAGACGGCGAGCCGACCATGTTGCTCGACATAACCGATGCCGATGCAGTGCACAAAGCGGTAGCCGAAAATCGTGTAGGTGCGATTGTGAATTGTGCGGCATACACTGCTGTCGATGCGGCAGAGGATAACGAGGCACTTGCCAAGCGGCTCAATGCCGATGCTCCGCGCTTTTTGGCTCTTGCAATGAAGAAGGTTGGCGGCGTGCTGATTCACATATCGACCGATTACGTTTTCGGTAAAGAGCCATACAATACACCTTGCACCGAACAACAGAGCGGTACGCCGACGGGGGTATATGGGCGAACCAAGTTGCTCGGTGAGCAGGCAATCGAACAGACGGGTTGCAACCACATAATCATTCGCACGGCGTGGCTTTACAGCGAATTCGGCAAAAATTTTGTCAAGACGATGCTCGTCCTGACTGCGACCGAGCCGCAATTAAAGGTGGTATTTGACCAAACGGGAACGCCGACATACGCGCTCGATTTGGCGTCGGCGATTTTCGATATTCTCGAACATCGCAAATACGATGGCAATGACGGTATATACAATTACTCAAACGAGGGTGTCTGCTCGTGGTACGATTTTACGAAGGTGATAGCCGAATATGCAGGCAATCGCGCTTGCGACATTGAGCCCTGCCACTCCGACGAGTTCCCGAGTAAGGTGGTGCGCCCGAGCTACTCGGTGCTCGACAAAACGAAATTTAAGCAGGTCTTCGGCGTGCGGATTCCCTATTGGACCGATTCGCTCAAACGTTGTATCGACAATATAAAACGTTCTTTGTGAAAAATATACTCATAACGGGCGGAGCGGGCTTCATAGGCTCGCATGTGGTGCGGTTGTTCGTCAGCAAATATCAGCACTGCAACATTGTCAATCTCGACCTGCTGACATACGCAGGCAATCTTGCCAACCTTGCAGATGTGGAGAACGCAGCAAACTACCACTTCGAGCGTTGCGATGTTTGCGATTTCGAGCGCGTTTTGGCGATTTTCCGCAAGTACGACATCGATGGCGTGATTCACCTCGCAGCCGAGAGCCATGTGGACCGTTCAATCAAAGACCCGTTCACATTTGCCAAGACCAATGTTCTCGGCACGCTCTCCGTGTTGCAGGCGGCAAAAGCCTATTGGACCGAATCGGGTAAGATGAAGGGGCTCGGCGAGGCGGCGGAGAATGCGGAGCATTGCCGCTTCTACCACATATCGACCGACGAGGTCTATGGCGCGCTGGAACTCACCCACCCCGAGGGCATCAAAAACGCCAACGACGAGGGTATGCACTTTGGCGACGACTTCTTCACCGAATCGACAAAATATCAGCCGCATAGCCCATACAGTGCGAGCAAGGCTGCGAGCGACCATTTTGTGCGGGCATTCCACGATACTTACGGTATGCCGACAATCGTTACAAACTGCTCGAACAACTACGGACCGTATCAATTTCCCGAGAAGTTGATTCCGCTTTTCATCAACAATATCCGCCACGGCAAGCCGCTGCCCGTTTATGGCAAGGGCGAGAACGTACGCGATTGGCTCTATGTCGAGGACCACGCACGCGCCATCGACCTCATCTTCCACCGCGGGCGCATAGCCGACACATACAATATAGGCGGGTTCAACGAGTGGAAGAACATCGATTTGGTGCGCCTCCTCGTCAAAACCGTTGACCGCCTGCTGGGCAACGCCGAGGGGTATAGCGACCACCTGATTACTTTCGTTACCGACCGCGCGGGACACGATGTGCGCTACGCAATCGACTCGTCGAAACTCCGCCGCGAACTCGGTTGGGAGCCTTCGCTCCAATTCGAGGAGGGCATCGAGAAGACTGTGCGCTGGTATCTGGACAATCAGGCATGGCTCGACAACATAACATCGGGCGAATACGAGCGTTACTACGAACAGATGTACAAAGGACGGTAACCCGTTTAATAGCGGACAAAATATACAATAACAATATATGCGTGAATTCGAAGACATCAGAATAGCCGTGGCAGGTACGGGCTATGTGGGATTGAGCATAGCTACGTTGATGTCGCAACACCACCATGTAACTGCGGTAGATGTGGTTCCGGAGAAGGTGGAGAAATTGAATAACCGTATTTCGCCCATTCAGGACGAATATATAGAAAAGTATCTGGCAGAGAAGCCGCTCAACCTTACGGCTACGCTCGACGGTCGTGCGGCATACGCCGATGCCGATTTTGTGGTCATCGCTGCGCCGACCAACTACGACCCCGTCAAGAACTATTTCGATACCTCGCATGTCGAGGAGGTAATCGACCTCGTGTTGGAGGTCAATCCCGATGCGGTTATGGTAATCAAATCGACCATTCCCGTCGGCTATACGCGCAATCTCTATCTGAAATATGCGCAGCGCGGTGTGAAGAAATTCAATCTGCTATTCTCGCCCGAATTCTTGCGCGAGAGCAAGGCACTGTACGACAATCT
>JBNMLI010000073.1:0-7155 GCA_050874765.1 Alistipes sp. | reverse complement strand
CTTCGAGCGGTGCTCCCGAACGGATTGCGTAATCTATCAACTCCTCTTTGGTTGCGGGCCATGGTGCATCTTCCAATTTCGATGCAAGTTCTAGTGTCCAGTACATAAACGCTTAATATTTAATTGTTTAGTATAATCACCACTCATTGTCGCCCATTTTGCGCCAATAATACGGTGCGCAAAAATATAAAAAATAAGTAAGAATCCAAATCCTACAACCACTTTTCTGCAAATTTTATGGTCGCCACAGAATCTCCTCGACGCCGTAGATGTCGGTCAAGGCACGCCCCAAAGCGTAGAAATAGTCGGACAGGCGATTGAGGAACACGAGTGCCGACTCATCTATTTCGTGCGACTGTGCGGCGCGAATGGCTGCACGCTCGGCTCGACGGCAAACCGTGCGGCAAACGTGGCACAACGACACGACGACATTGCCACCGGGAATCGTGAAATTGGTAATCGGCTTGGTCTGTGCCTGCAACGCATCTATGCGGCTCTCTATCCACTCGATATGCTTGTTGTCGATGGGCTGCACCTTATCGCGTCCGCCTTCGCCGACAGCCAGCAGAGCCTCGATGCTCATAAGTACCGAGTTGATGCGGTGAATATCTGTCGTAAATTGCTCGGGCGCGTCGGTCGTGGCGATATGGTCGCCCAGCAGTGCCGCGAATGCCGTAAGTTCATCGACCGAGCCGTAGGCTTCGACGCGCTCGTCGGTTTTGGCGACGCGCTCGCCACCGATTAGCGATGTGCGACCGTGGTCGCCACCTTTGGTATAGAGTTTCATAAACGGAAATGTTGTTTAGGCAGTTTGTTGTTGAATATCAGCAGATAGCCTCGATTATCGACTGTCGTGGAGGCGTGTGCGGCGATGATTGTCCGACACTTTTCGCGCCGTTCGCGAACAGCGTATGGCTGCATTATGACAAGCGTCGTGCCGTGTTGCTTGGTCGCGGCGTATGCTGTTGCGAGTTGTTCGATGGCGCAGTCGGCTGTTGCGATATTGAAATCTGACGAGCCGTCGCCGTTGATTGCAAATGTGGCGTAATTGCAGTAGAGCATCGTATTTTGCAACTGCACTGCCCGTTTGCGTGCCACGCCGACGGCGAGCAATGCCTCGTACAGTTCCGTGTGCGCAAGGTCGATTAGGTGGCGGCACATAAACACCCGACGAACCAACCCATAGACAAATGGCGAATGGACGCCATGGCCGCGATAGTACCTTGCCCGCGACAGTTCGTCGGTCAGCAACGACAATTTGTACAGTCGTCGTTTTATGTTTCTTCCGCTTACCTTCATTTTTTAGGCTCAATGGTTTCGTTTACAAAGTTATGGAAAATTTGGACATCATTATAAAAAAATTAGCCCCGAGGGTGAAAACTCTCGGGGCGGTTGGCGGTATTTGTGCCGGTGGCGGTTATTCGGCGGTCTTGAACTGCTCGAATGCGAACTCGCCCTGCGGAGTGCCGACGGCATCGACGCTCACTGCCCATACGATATAGTCGGTGTTGGCGGTAAGACCGGAAATCTTCTCTTGGTCGTAGCCCTCGGGGTCGGAGGTGGTGTAGCCGCTCCAACGACCCATTGCCTCGACTGCCTGCTGACGCTTGATGCCCTCTGCCGACATACTCTCCTCGATAAGTCCGTTGAGAATATAAGCAAGGGCCTCCTTGTCGGTCTTGCCCGTGGTAGCGGCTTTGAATTCGTTGAATCGTGCGACATCGATTACGTCCCAGATATAGACAACCTGCTTGTCGGACGGAGTAACCTTGATGGTTGCGTTGGTAGCCTCGATGCTCGGGTAAGCGAACTTGAACGTGCAAGCGGCAGGGTCGCCGCCGATGGTCGTGAACTCCTTTTTGAAGAGTTTGGTCGTCGGGAAGCCCTCGTCGTAGCCGAAAGCAACGACGTAGTAGTCGCGACCCGGTTGGCAGACATGCTCATTCTCCAATTCAAAATCGCCCGCGGTGCAGAGGTATTGCATCATAAATCCGTTGTACTCGATGCAGTACTCCATAAACTTCTCGTCGCCCAACTCATCGACCAGCGATTTGCTCCAAATGTCGGCAAAATACTGGTCGGCGGCAACAGAGGCTTTGATGGCGTAGTCGGCACCGTTGTTGGCTATGTTGCTGACCGAGATTGTCAGTTCATTCTTCGACGGGTCAACCGCAGGGGTAGAGAATGCTTGGGTGAAAGCCGTGGTCGTTACCTCGCCTGTCGCGCTCAAGCCGAATACGACCAGCACATAGTCGGTCTGTGGCGAGAGGGACTTGAAGGTGTAGGTGTCTTCGCCCTTGGAGAGCATCTTCTCCAACGCCTGCTCGCGGGAGGCTGCGCCTGCCTCGATACGGCGGTTGATTTCGGAGTCGATGAAGGTTTGCAGGCCTGTTGCCGTAACGTTCTTGTAAGCCTCGTCGGTCAATGCGTCGAAATAGTAGCCTGCACCGAGGTCGGAAGGCGTGATGGCGACGGTCGCTTCGGTAGATAAGATGTCGGACAATTTGATGCCGAATGTGAGTTCTTTCTTCTCATTGTCGGAACCCTTGTCGCACGACGACAAGCCGACGGCAGCGAGTAGCGCGATGGCAACCGCTGCGAATTTGCAAAGTGTTTTCATAACCTAATACGTTTTCGTTTATAAAATTCCCATCGCAAATATAACGATTAAAACGATTTGTCCAAAATATGATGTATGTAAAAAAACGGTACAGATATTAAAATTTCTTATTATCTTCGCGCCGTCGATTCTATTGCAATGGTTATATGGCAAAAGATAAATTATTCACACGCAACTATATTCTGGTTTGTCTGGCGGGCTTTATGATGTCGTTCTCGTTCTTCCTGCTCGTGCCGACACTGCCGTTCTATCTGAAAGATACGTTCGCCATAGGCAACACGATGATTGGCGTTGTACTGTCGTGCTATGTCGTGGCGGTGTTGAGCATTCGCCCGCTGGCGGGGTTTGTCGCCGACACATTGCCGCGCAAGCGGGTCTATATCGTTGCATACGCGCTCTTCGTCGCTTCGTTTTGCGGTTATTTCGTCTTCACCTCCGCGCTCGCGCTATTTATAATGTTGCGCATATTCCACGGCTTCACGTTCGGCGCGCTTTCGACCACGGGCAACACGCTCGTGATTGACGTGATGCCCTCGTCGCGACGAGGCGAGGGATTGGGCTATTTCGGTGTGATGAACAACCTTGCAATGGCTTCGGGTCCTATGGTGGGGCTGTTTATTGCTCATACGGGCAATTATGACGCGCTCTTTTCGACATCGCTTGCAACGGGCATCGTCGGATTTATCTTTGCCGCGCTTGTGTATGCCCCTGCGCGTCCTGCCGCCGAGCACCCTGCCAAGACGCTCTCGCTCGACCGATTCTTTATGAAGGAGGGCATTCCTGCCTGCACATCGCTCTTTCTGTTGTCGATACCTTACGGTATGACCACAAGTTATATCGCCATATATGCCGCCGAGTCGGGCATCTCTGCCAACTCGGGACTGTTCTTTACGATTATGGCTCTGGGACTGATTGCCTCGCGTCTGCAATCGGGCAAGCAGGTCGATAGGGGATATATCACCGAAACAATTCGGCAGGGCATCATTATCGCTCTGTTCGGTGCTGTCGGCGAGATGTCGCTCTCGACGGTGGCGGCTTGGAATCTGACGGCGGGTTATGCGGTCTATTTTGTGGCGGCATTGCTCTTCGGTTACGGATTCGGAACGATGTTCCCTGCATTCAACACGCTGTTTATCAACCTCGCGCCCAATTCGCGTCGCGCAACGGCAAACGCCACTTATCTGACGGGCTGGGACGTGGGCATCGGTTGCGGAATGTTCTTCGGCGGGGTGCTTGCCGAGTACGACTACACATATTGCTATGTCGCGGGTGTGGCGTTGATAATCATATCGCTGACATTCTTTATACGGCGCGTTACTCCGCATTTTGCTGCGCACCGCCTGCGGTAAAGCAAACAGCCGACCCCGCGAAAGGTCGGCTGTCCTGTTTTTGGTTATGCCGTAAGCGGTATTACTCGCCGTAAATCTCGTTGAGCAGGCGCGCAAGGCGCAGACCTCCCGCCAGAAAACGTTTTTCGATTATTGGCGTGTAGTGCGTTATGTAGCCGAATGAAACGTTGGTTTTGGCGGGCGTGTTGATGTAGATGTCGGTAGCGATTTCGTAGCTCTCGTTCAGCCAATCAATCGGCTCGCCTTGTGCGATGCGCTCCTTCTCTTCGGCAGGGCAGTATTTGTCCAACTGCTGTTGCCACTCGGTATAGCTCCATTTGTGGCAGAACTCGATGATGTTCGTATCCCAAATGGCGTGCAACTTGTAGTCGCGACCGAAAAACTTAATCATAATTTTGTTGCCGCCCAAGTCGCTCAAATGTCCCGCGTGCATAGGCGCGTGAATGTCGCCGACGAGGTGAATCAGAAAGCGCAGGTTGATGTTCTCCTGCTCGGGCGTGAGTTTGCCGCTTTTGAGTTTGGCTACAATATCGCCGATTGCCGTAACGACATCGCCATTCTCGTTCTTTTGCATGGTTTCGTAGGTCAGACCCTTGTCGATGTTGGCATAGTGCCACGTTTTGGTGTAGCGGTACTCGGGCGTGTGGCTCGCGTTGTCCAGCCAGTTGGCATAATAGACAAGTGAGTGGTTGCCCAAAGCCTTGACCACTTTCGTATAGACAGTGGGCGACAGGTTGCATTCGGCGATGTAGGCGATGGTGTCGTGCCCCTTCTGTCCCCAACCGAATGAGGCAAGGCTCGAAAGGAGTGCGCAGGCGAGAATAAGAAGTCGTTTCATTGGCGTAGCGTCGGTTTATTGGTTCATCGTTGCAAGAAATTCCTCGTTCGAGGAGGTGAGGTTCATCTGCTTTTGCAGGAACTCCATGGCCTCGACCGTAGTCATATCCGAGAGGTATTTGCGCAATACCCATGTGCGGCTCATAACCTCCTTCGAAAGGAGCAAATCCTCGCGGCGCGTACCCGATGCAATCACATCGACAGCAGGGTAGATGCGCTTGTTGGCGAGTTTGCGGTCGAGTTGCAACTCCATATTACCCGTACCCTTGAACTCCTCGAAGATGACCTCGTCCATCTTGGAACCCGTATCTATCAGAGCCGTGGCGATAATGGTGAGCGAGCCCTTCTCCTCGGTATTTCGTGCTGCACCGAAGAAGCGTTTTGGCTTATGGAGTGCGTTGGCATCGACACCGCCCGACAGCACCTTGCCCGAGGCGGGTTGTACGGAGTTGTAGGCGCGAGCCAGACGAGTAATGGAGTCGAGCAGAATCACGACATCGTGGCCGCACTCGACCATACGCTTTGCCTTTTCGAGTACCATCTCGGCAACCTTGACATGGCGCGTCGCCTGCTCGTCGAATGTCGAGGCAACAACCTCCGCCTTGACGTTGCGCGCCATCTCGGTAACCTCCTCGGGACGCTCGTCGATGAGCAGTACAATCATATATACCTCTGGGTGGTTGTCGGCTATGGCGTTGGCTATGCCTTGCAGGAGCATCGTCTTACCCGTTTTCGGCTGTGCGACAATCAGCGCACGCTGACCCTTACCGATTGGCGAGAACAAATCGACAATGCGGTTGGAGAGGTTGTTGTGGCCGTTGCCCGTGAGGTTGAACTTCTCGCTCGGGACGAGCGGGGTCATAAACTCGAACTGCACGCGGTCGCGGATAAATTCGGGGTCGAGACCGTTTATTTCGGTTACGCGCACGAGCGGGAAATACTTTTCGCCCTCCTTCGGCGGACGGATTACACCACGCACGGTGTCGCCCGCTTTGAGCCCGAAGAGTTTGATTTGTGATGGAGAAACGTAGATGTCGTCAGGCGAATTGAGATAGTTGTAGTCTGCCGAACGCAGGAAGCCGTAGCCGTCGGGAATCAGCTCCAAAACACCTTCGCCAATAACTTCGGCGGCAAAGTCGTCTTTGGTGATGACCTTCTCCTCCTCTTTCGGCTCGGCGGAAATCTCTTTCTGTGCAGGTTGCTCTTTGGGCTCCTCGGTCGTATTTGCTTCCGATTGTGTCGGTTCCTGCTCTGCTATCGGCAGTGTGGGCTGTACGGCATTCTTCGGCTTGCGACCGCGCTTTTTTGGCGCGGGAGCCGCTTCTGCGGGAGCGGTTGCGGCACTCTCTTGCGGTTGGACGGTAGCGGTATCGGCTGCCTTCGCGGTCGGCGCATCGGCGCGGCTTTCGACGGTTGCGACGACGGGGCTTGCACCAACTTTTATGCCTGCCATACGCGGACGGCGACCGCGGCGCGGACGCTCTTCCTGTTCGGTTGCGGCATCTGATACGGGTGCAACCTCTTCGGCAGCAGACTGTTCGTCGCCACTTGCGAGGCGTGCTATAATCTCTTTCTTGGACAATTTCTCGTCCGCTATACCGAATGCCTTGGCGATTTCGCGCAACTCGGCAACCGATTTACTTTTCAGGGCTTCTAAATCCTGCATATCGAAAATTTTGGTTATGTGTCAATCTATGATTTTTTGCCGACGGGAAAGTCGGCGTTTCGTTTATGTGTGTACTCGGAGCCGGGGTCGAACCGGCACGAACATTTCTGTTCACAGGATTTTAAGTCCGGCGTGTCTACCTATTCCACCATCCGAGCATCAGCACCTTGTCCGTAACGGAACAAAAGCGGTGCAAATTTATGATTTTATATCGGATTCTCCAAATCGGGAATCGATATAATTCACTATTTTATCGACCTGTGATGGGTCGAACCAGCGAATCTCCTTGTCGCGACCGAACCACGTTATTTGCCGTTTGGCGTATCGGCGCGAATTGCGTTTGATGAGTTCGACTGCCTCCTCGCGCGAAAGGGTGCCGTCGAAATAGTCGAACATCTCGCTGTAACCTACCGTGTTGAGTGAGTTGCAGGCGCGGTAGGGGAGCATAGCACGAGCCTCCTGTTCCAAGCCCTCCGCCATCATCGCATCGACACGGCGGTTGATGCGGTCGTACAACTCTTCGCGCGGTCGCTCGACGCCTATTTTTATAATGTCGAATGCGCGTTGCTGTCGCTCGCCCGTGCGCAGTTCGGAGTAGGGTCTGCCCGTTGCACGGCAAACCTCGATGGCTCGCAAGATGCGGGCGGGATTGGCGCAATCGACCTGCGCACAGTAGGCGGCAT
>JBNMLI010000072.1:0-7181 GCA_050874765.1 Alistipes sp. | reverse complement strand
TCAAGGTTAAGTCGCGCCCGGTAGAGATTGGCTACGAAGTTCGTTGCCAGACCCCTATCGCCTACGACTTGGCATACTGCTCGGAACTCGGTATGGGCGTCTATAAGCTCTTCTCCGAGGGCAAAACGGGCTGCATGGTCTATATCAGTCAGGACGGCTTCGTTTCGCCGCTCTATCTGAAAGATTTGCAGGACCCTACCACGGGCAAAATTCCGCCTCGTCAGGTCAATGTCGAGTCCGATAAGATTCAGCAGGTCATCAACAACCTCCTGAACTATATCACCCCTGCCGACTACGAGGCAGCCAAGAAATATGTTGCCAATCCGGAGGCTTACGATTTCCGCAAGATTCTCAACTGGTAGGCAACCGTTTCTCAACCGACCGAACGCCGCCACAACTCATCAAGAGCCGTGGCGGTGTTCTTTTTTGTCGCAATCGCCCCTCCGTCGGAATTAAGCACCGACACAGCAACGAGAAAAATTCGGTTATTGCACCAAAAAATTGCGATTTATTTTGCATTTATCCGAAAAAAGCGTACTTTTGTACGCTCTTTCAGAAAATGACAGATGCACGGAGGGTTGGGTGAGTGGCTTAAACCAGCAGTTTGCTAAACTGCCGATATCGTAAGGTATCCGCTGGTTCGAATCCAGTGCCCTCCGCAAATAGTTAAAAACGAGAATCTTATGGTTCTCGTTTTTGCGTTTTTGACAATGGTGTCGGAATCGGGCTTATTCTGCCACACACAAATGGCACAAGCAAAATAATGTGGGCAACGTTTCTCTATTTGAGAAATGTTGCCTATATTTGTGAAGGCATAAGCCCTACAAGGGAAGTTGTACACCCAAAATTAAAGTTATGGAGAAAATTTCACGAAAAGTATTCCTAAAAAGAGCTGTTACCGGTCTCGCGGCACTTGCCGTAGCTCCCAATTTGCTCTCGTGCGAGCAGAGCGTTGCCGATGAGCAGTTGCGTAAAGTTGCGCCACTTGCCGGCGAGTACGATGTGGTGGTAATCGGCGGAGGTCCTGCGGGCTTTATCGCAGCTATCGCCGCAGCCCGAAAGGGTGCCAAGGTAGCAATTATCGAGCGATACGGCTTCCTCGGCGGTATGGCTACTATCGGATATGTTGCACCGATAAGCGTATTTGCCAAGAACAACGAGCTTGTTATCGGCGGTATTCCGTGGGAGTTTGTCGAGCGATTGGAGAGCATGGGCGGAGCATTTATCGAGTGGCCGAAGGCTAATGTCGATTTCGATATCGAACTCTACAAACTGTGCTGTCAGCGCATGGTGCTCGAAGCGGGTGTCGATATGTATATGCACTCGGCAATGGTCGGTTGTCAGATGGAGGGCAAGCAGATTCGTTCGGTGATTATAGAGAACAAGAATGGGCTGGAAACGCTCACGGCAAAGGTATTTATCGACTGCACGGGCGATGGCGACCTCGCGTATATGGCGCAGGTGCCGATGCAGCCCAATCCCGATAACGAGTTACAGCCGTCGTCGTTCTGCTTTATTCTCTCGGGTGTGGATACCGATAGCGAGTTGCTCAATAAGTGTATGTACCACAACGGCATCAATGGTCCGAGCCAGTGCAAGCCTATTCGCGAGAAGTTGCTGGCGATGAAGGCGGCAGGTGTCGATATGCCCGATTTCGGTGGTCCGTGGTTCAACAACGTGATGCACAAGGGAAGCGTGGCTGTGAATATGACACGACACGCAGCCGTATCGACCGACAACCGCAATTTCAGCGCAGCAGAGTGTCAGTTGCGCGAGGATATCTTCACATTTACCAAGATTCTTAAAGAGAACTTCAAGGAGTTCCGAAATTGCTATGTATCCTCGACTGCTCCGCAGGCAGGTATTCGCGAGTCGCGTCGTATTGCGGGCGTACACACCGTAACGGCAGACGAGTATGTAAACGCATTCCGCTATGAGGACAGTATTTCGCGCGGTATCCACCCTATCGATATGCACGCCAGCAAGGGTACCCACCAGACGAGAATCGACCTCGAAAAGCCTGCTTATGTCCCTTATCGCGCACTGATTGCTCCGGACTATCCGAATCTGCTCGTTGCCGGTCGTTGCATCTCGACAGACCGTCGGGCACTCGCCTCGCTGCGCGTGATGGCAAGCTGTATGGGTACAGGTCAGGCAGCAGGTGCTGCGGCAGCACAGTGCGTGGCAAACAATCAAACCGTACACGGGATTGATACTGCACAGCTGGTCGCAACACTCAAAGAGTGGGGCGCGATATTGTAGTTGTAGCAAAGCAGTCCTCTACATCTTATTTAAGTTTTTTTTCGGCAAAGCGGCCGAAAAACAGGGGCGGGAATAGTCAAATTCTCGCCCCGTTATTATCTGCAAAAAACGCCAATTTTGGCAGTATTACCTTATTTATAACTCATCGGGCATCGGAATCGGCTTGCCCGTCGTGCGCGATTTAGGCATCGGTGCATGCCACTCGCGCAAGCGGTTGCCCAACTCCGCGGCGAGTTCCGCCACCTTCTCGGGATTGTCGCTTGCCACGTTGTGCTGCTCGCCTATGTCGGTACGCAGGTTGTAGAGTTCGCGTTCGCCCGTGCGCATACGGTAAACGAGTTTCCAATCGCCTTTGCGCACTGCACTGAGGTAATCTATATCTGCCAAATCGTACTGTTTCCACTTGTGCGGATAGTGGAACACGAGCGCGCGCTTGGGCGATATGCCCGACACTTTTTCATCGATAACGTATGCGTTGGCATCGCGCTGCGTCTTGATTGCGCCCTTGGCAGCAGCATCGGCAACGATGTGCGAGCCGTCGGTAATCAGTCGCACGAGGCTCTGTCCGTCTATGTTCTGCACACATTCATAATCCTTTACGCCTGCCATTTCGAGAATCGTCGGGAACAAATCCTCGGCTATGACGGGCGTGTTGATGCGCGTACCCGGCACGATATGCCCCTTCCAGTAGAACGCCAGCGGCACACGCACGCCACCCTCGTAGCACGAGCCTTTGCCCTCGCGCAGCGGCTTGTTGTGGGTATGCAGCACACCACCCTTCTGCTTGTTCTCGCTGTTGCCGCCGTTGTCGGTCATAAAAATGATTATCGTATTGTCGTACACGCCTTTGGCTTTCAGATAGGCAACCAAATCGCCGAGGCTCTTATCGACACCCTCGACCATCGAGGCGTAGCGCGCCTGACCCTCGTCCATACCTGCATCGCGGTACTTCTGCACAAAGCGGTCATCGGGTTGAATCGGCGTATGTGTCGCATAGTGAGCCATATAGAGATAGAACGGCTCGTGATGCGCGATAGGATATTCGAGCGTCTTCAACGCCTCGCGCGTCAGTGCCTCGGTCAGGTGCGTACCCGTATCGTAATACTCCGTCATATTCTGCACGGCGAGGTAGTTCCACTTCTCGGGAGTGTTACCGTAGTGGTCCTCACTGAGATACGAGCGCGGCATACCCGCCACGTTGCCTGCGACATTGACCGTGAAACCCATGTTGTAGGGGCTTGCACCCGGTGTACCCGCAGAAGCCCAGTGCGCCTTGCCGACATGGATAGTGAAGTAGCCCGCATCTTGCAACAGTTTCGGTAACGGTGTGGCATAGAGCGTGTTAGGAATGCCCGCAACGGGACTCATACCGTTGATGTTCCAGTCGGGACGCTCCATCTCCTTGTCGTCATCGACCCAAGTGCCTGCCATTGTGGCGATTGCGCCGCCCGTGGCATCGCTCGGTTTGTCGCGCATCGTTGATGTCCAATTAGTTATGCCCGTATGGGCGGCATTCATACCCGTCAGCAGGCTCGTGCGCGTAGGGGTCGAAACGGGGCATGCGTAGGCGTTGGTCATCATCACGCCCGACTCTGCAAATGCCTGCATATTAGGCGCATTGAAGCGCGTATTGTTGGGATAGACCTCCTCGCCATAGGCGACCGACGAATCCACCCACCCCATGTCATCGACAAGGAAAAATACGATGTTCGGACGCTGTTCGGCGGTGTTGCACGCCACCAAAGGTAAAGAAAAAGATAGTCCGAGAATTGCGTTTCGTTTCATTTCGTGTATGTTTTAAGGTTGTTTTCAGATACAAAGTAACACAAAAAGAAACAAAACGCAAAACGGGCATTCCGAAAATTCGTCGGAACACCCGTTTTTGCAAATCCGTATCGGAACGGAGGTCGAACGCTATTTGAAGTAGCGTTTGTAAAGACCTTGGAAGCCCGAGCCGTGGCGAGCTTCGTCTTTTGCCATTTCGTGGACAGTGTCGTGAACGGCATCGAGGTTCTGCTCCTTTGCCATACGAGCCAAGCGCATCTTGTCCTCGCACGCACCGCTCTCGGCGTTCATACGCTTGAAGAGGTTGGTCTTGGTATCCCATACCACCTCGCCGAGCAACTCGGCGAACTTGGCAGCGTGCTCTGCCTCCTCGAAGGCGTAGCGTTTGAATGCCTCGGCAATCTCGGGATAGCCCTCGCGGTCGGCCTGACGGCTCATTGCCAGATACATACCCACTTCGGAGCATTCGCCCGCAAAGTGGTTTTGCAAGCCCTCCATCAGTTCGGCACTCGCGCCTTTGGCATCGCCGAGTTTATGCTCGGTAACGAAATCGAGGTTACCCTCTTGCTCGACGATTTCTACAAATTTATCTTTCGGGGCTTTGCACAGTGGACACTGCTCGGGAGCCTCGTTTCCTTCGTGAATGTAACCGCATACGGTACAACGCCATTTCTTTGCCATAATTTCAGTCTGTTTTTAATTGTTATTTATTCGGTTTGTTATCTTTCTTCGATGCAAAGATAATGCCTCGAAACGAAAGATAAAAATCATAATTTTTTATCAAATCATAAGTTTTGCTTATCCGCAGAGGCAGCGACGATAGCCTGCTCAATCTCTGGAACGGAGGTGGAGTCGCGCACGAGTACTGTTTTGCGGGCATCGAGCAGGTACATTGCGGGAATCGCCCGCAGGTCGTAGAGGCGGCGGCTCTCGATGACGCACCCCTTGTCGTAGGAGTTTATCCATTGCGCGGGCATCGTCGGAGCGTATTTGCGCCACGCCTCCAAATCGCGGTCGGGATAGAGCGCAAGCACCTTCAATGTGCCTTTGGCGAGCATGTCCGCAAGCATTTGCGACTCGCCGATGGCGGTCTGAATCTGTTTGCACATCGGGCAACCGGGGTTGTTGATGAATATCAGCACATAGTCGGCGCGCAGGGCGTAGAGCGTCGATGAACGCCCCGAGGCGAGCGTATAGCGGAAGTCGTTGGCGCGGTGTCCGATGCGGTTTTGGCGGGCGAGTTGCAGGTCGTAGTCGGGTGCAAGTCGCTCGTACTCATCGTAGAACGGCGTGGCGAGTTGCGCTTCCAGCACGGGGATATAGAGTTCCTCGCTGCGCACGGGCGAGTTGGGGTCGTGCAGCACCTTCTCGGCGAGCATCACGAAGTAGTCGAACATCTTTTTCGATGTCGAGGCGCGTTGCATCAGCGCGCGGATTGGCTGTTGGTCGGTTGCGCCTACGAAGTTGGCGATATAGACGGCATACGCCCGCGCCATCTCGACGGTGTCGGCATGGGCGATAAAGAGAGTGTCGGAGAAGTCGAACTTGTCCCAATAGTGTTCTGCCATATAGGCAGATTTGTCCTCGTCGGTAGCCAGCGCAGGCGGCTGCACCATGCGGAAGTGGTAGCTCTTCGGCGCAGGGGCGGCGGGTTGTGCGTTGGCAGGTTGCTTGGTCGAGCGTCCGCCACAAGAGGCAAGGCACGCGAGCGATGCGAAGCCGAGCAGATATGCAGAGATGCGAAGCATAGTCGTTACGAAATTGGTTTGTAGGGCAAATATACGACAAATTTGCGATATGCGACGGGCGCAGTGCGCCAAATTGCAACAAACAAAATTTCGCGACACGGCATTCAAAATATCTTTGATAATTGCTTTATTATACAAATATGTTTATATTTGTTATCATAAATACAACGGTATAAGACCCACAATAAGATTATACACTAATTTCAATAGAGCATTATGGGCGTTTTAATTATTTACATAGCCTTAATTATTACAACAGCCGGAGTAGCAACAAGAGTAGGTCGCAGCAGTATCGGATATGCCTTGTTGGCATTTGTTTGCTCGCCATTGGTGGCTTTGGTTATATTGGCAGTTTTGGGACGAACCGAGGAGAATCAGGCAAAACGCAATATTCAATTTACCTATATAGAAGAGGAAATACGTAATGGATTATCTTTTGAAGAGGCAAAGCAAGCAGCAAAATATAGACTAAATAAACCACATACAGAAACAGACCCTTCCGACAAAGACAATGGTTGGATTTGGGAAATTAGCTTATTCGTTGTTTTTGCATTATTATTGATAGGTATAATTATATATAATCTTATGGTTTAAGTCTATAATTCCTTATTGTACAATAGACAACGGCTGATAGTTTCCTATCAGCCGTTATGTTTATAAAAGTCTGTGCAAGAAGACTATTTCTCTTTGCCGGCGATGTAGGTGCGGAGGACATCGGCACTCAGGCCCATGCTCGAATAGCCGCCATCGTGGTAGAGGTTTTGCATTGTTACCTTGCGCGTGAGGTCGGAAAAGAGCGTCGTGATATAGCCCGCGCAGTCGTCTGCCGAGGCGTTGCCCAGTGGCGACATCTTGTCGGCAAAGTCGAACATATCGGTCATACCCGCGATGCCCGTGCCTGCGGTGGTCATCGTAGGCGACTGCGACACGGTATTGATGCGGACGTGGTGCGACGTGCCGTAGATGGCACCGAAGCTGCGGGCGATGGATTCGAGCAGTGCCTTGGCGTCCGCCATATCGCTATAACCCGAGAAGGTACGCTCGGCGGCGATGTAGGTCAGTGCGACGATAGAGCCCCAATCGTTGATGGCGTCCTTTTGGTGAAGCACCTGCAACATCTTGTGGAACGAAACCGCCGAGATGTCGAAGGTCTTTGCCATAAAGCCGTAGTCCAAATCGTCGTAGGGGCGACCCTTGCGCACGTTGGGCGACATACCGATGGAGTGGAGGACAAAGTCGAACTTGCCACCGAAATACTCCATAGCCTTATCGACAAGCGTCTGCAAATCCTCGACACTCGTAGCGTCGGCAGGAATGACGATGGTGTGGCACTTTTCCGCCAGAGTGTTGATGGTGCCGATGCGCATCGACACGGGGGTGTTGGTC
>JBNMLI010000071.1:0-7230 GCA_050874765.1 Alistipes sp. | reverse complement strand
GTCTTGTACTCGCGGCTGTCCAGAATACCCGCAATTCTGTTGTGTTTGTCGATGATGACCCACTGCGGGTCGGAGGCGTTGTATTCGTCCAGAGCTTCGTTGTATTGCTTGACCAGTTCGTCCAACTTGCCGACGCGGGCGAAGAGTTCGCCCTTGACCAACTCCTCGTACCGCCAATGCGCGGGAGTGAGGGTCGCGAAGTAGCCGTCGTTGAAACAATCGTCGAGCATAACATACTCATCGACAAGGCTCTTATTGTCGAGGTCATAGACATACGGCAACTTATCGCTCCACGCCACTTGGTCGGCGGCGGCACGCGGCGGCATCGACGGCTTCACCGACTTGATGCCGTACTGCGGCTCGGTAGGGTAGCCCAGCGGTGCAAAGAGCGCGGTGTGGCTCTTTGGCAGACGGACCGTGGGTGCTTCGTCCTCCATATTTTTGTTGTTGCCCTTGCCGACCATCGCATCGACCTGCCGTTCGAGTGCGCTCGTGCGGCTTGTGCTTTGGGCTGAACTCTTGGCAGTGCTTTTGCTCGACGAGGTGCTTGCGCCCGTGTTGCGGCTGCTGCTCTGACTTGTGGTCTTGCTGTCGCTCGATTTCGAGGTGATTTTCGATACACCCTCCTCGACCTTCTGCTCTACTTTCTTCTCGACTTTGTCCACGACTTTCTGTGTTGCCTTCTCGGCGGCTTTCTTGAATAATCCCTTGAAGGATTGCGCCGATGCGCCCTGCGCCCCTGCGAGGAGTGCCACGCTCAAAACGATGGTTGCAAATTTGTTCATGATGATTTTATGTAAGGATTTTCTATTTGCGGGTTACTATATATAATATTGTATGGCACACACCAAACCGATTACAAAAATAACATTTTTATTTTGATTTTTTGCAATTTTATTGAATTTATTTCCCGTAAATCAAAAATCGTCATGCCACATTTGCGTCAGCATGTTAGTGATTAGTGGGTAGTGATTAGTGAATAGAGGTTCTGCAAATCAATAAATCAAACAAAGAGTCATGCCACGCTCGTTTTCAACGAGCGAGTTGGCATCTACCTTTGTTAGTGATTAGTGGATAGTGAGTAGTGATTAGTTTTTTTAAGAGTTCTAGGAGATATAGGAGAACTACGAGAACTAGGAGAATAACAACAAAAACCTTCCTGCTATCCCAGAACTCCTAGTTCTCCTAGTCCTCCTAGAATAAGGCGGCACGTGAAAACAAACCCGTTATACCCACCAGCACAGCGGTAGATTGCCACGGCACGGAACGTGCCTCGCAATGACTTTTTGTTTGATTCTCGATGGCGTGCAGCCATCGAAAAATGGGAGAACTCCCAAAAACAAAAAGAGAGAGGGATTCGAACGGCGTAGCCGTCGCCGAGATACCTTTGAAAATCAAACACAAATATCTCGGCAACCCCCGCCCCAAGTGAGAAACCCACTGCCGACGATGCAGCGAAAACCGACAGCGGAGGAACGACGCGGTTTGTTGTGAGGGGTGAGGCTGCAAATATATTTGCAAAGCCTCGGCACGAACAAAAAAAACAGCAGGACTGAAAATGTCCTGCTGTCGGTTTTCGCTACATTTAGCGGAGAGAGAGGGATTCGAACCCCCGGTACAGTTACCCGTACACCGCATTTCGAGTGCGGCCCGTTCGACCACTCCGGCATCTCTCCTTAACGTGGTTCTCCGCTAATTGCACCCGCGAACCCGAAAGATTCGGGGTGATTTTGCGGTGCAAAGATATAAAATCTTTTTTATTCGCAGTCGTTTCGACCCTAAAAAATGTCGATTTGGTTGAAAAATTTGTCGTCTTACCCCTCCGAGCGCATATTTTTAATAGTTATTTACTACTTTTGTAAAAAGATGATACAACTTTTGCACGATTTTTCGTTCTATAAACAAAAGGAACCGAGAGAGTTTTCACTAAAATCGCTACGACTATGAAACGGATTCTGATTACGGGCATTATCTTGCAGGCGGCACTCGCCATGGCGGGTTGCGCGTCGGCATTCAAGACGGCATCGGTCGGCGACGACTTGTACGAAATACACAATAAGACCGAAATCGCCAAACGCCAGCAGGCGGAGGCGGAACTTGCCAAGGCACAAGCCGAGGCTCGCCGTGCGCAATGGGAGGCAAAGATAGCCGAGGCACAAGCCGCCGCGGCAGCAAACGGCGCGAGCACGACGACCTACGGCACCACGCAGGTGAATCCCTACGAGGCGGTGCTTGCCGACGACTACGAGAGTGCCTACGCACGCCGTCTGTACGGCTTTTCGTCGCCATCGTACCGTATGCCGTCGAGCTACTACTCACTGCGTTACAGCGATGCGTTCAGCTACGCCACCGCCTACGACCCTGCGTTCTACAACGTGATGGTGTCGGGCGACCAAGTGTGGGTCGAACCTAAATATATCACCTCGATGTTCGGTACATGGGGCGCAACGGTAGCCGTTCCTTCGTATAGTTGGTACTACGGCTGGTCGTCGCCGCACATCTCGGCATGGTGGGGCTATCCGCGCTACTCGTGGTACGATTGGAGTTGGGGCTACGACCCTTATTGGGGCTTCGCTTGGGGCTACGGCTACCCTTACTACCACCACCATTACCACTATCACCCGTCCCCTGCCTATCCTTACCCCGGTGGCGGAGGTCGTCCTTACTGGGGTGGTAATGTCGTACATCGCCCTCACAACGGCGGCAACTCCTACCGCGGACACGGTAGTACCATCGGTGGCGGCACGCGCGGTGATGCGGGCAACGGTTACTACAACGGCACGGTGCGTCGCGGCAGCGGCTCGACGGTCGGCAACGGTGTCTATCGGGGCAACAGCTCGGGACAATACCGTGGCAACGGCAATTCGGGTCAGTATCGCGGCAACAACAACTCGGGTCAATACCGCAGCACCGGCAGTACTCGCTCCGACAACGATTCGTGGAACTCGCGCAGCGAGAGCAACTCGTTCCGCTCCAACAGCGGGTCGTCCTACCGCAGCAACTCGTCGTCGGGCAGCTACGGCGGCGGTTATTCGGGCGGTGGCAACTCGTCGGGCGGCAGCCATGGCGGCGGACAGCGCAGACGATAGCAAACAGTGTGTAACCACAAAACCACGAAAATTATGAAACGCATACAGTCAATCATATTTGCTTCGGCACTGCTTGCACTTGCTGGCAGTGCGCAGGCACAAAGAAGTTACGATTTCGGCGGCACGACATTGGAGCAGAGTGCTGTGTCGGCAGTGGATATGTTCAACATCTCGCAGACGCAGTTCGCCTTCGGCACGGCTCGCTCGGCGGCTATGGCGGGAGCCTTCACATCGCTCGGTGCCGACCTCTCGTCGATGTCCATCAACCCTGCGGGCTTGGGTATGTACCGCCACAACGAGGTGAGCCTCACGCCGATGCTCTCGTTCGGCAACAGCACGACCACGGGCAACCGCTTCGAGCGTACCAACCGCACCAACTTCGCCGTCGGCAACCTCGGCTTCGCACTCAAACTCTACGAGAGTGCCACGCGGGGCGTTACGGCTGTGAATTTCGGCTTCGGCTACAACCGCCTTGCCGACTTCAACTACACCTACTCGACCTCTGTCGATGGAGAGCGTGCCTCGATAGCCGATGCTTTCGCCCGCCAGCTCGCAAGCGGCGGACTGAAAAAGTCCGACTTCGTCAATAACTTCGGCTGGGGCGGTGTTGACCCTGCGCTGTGGGGTGCATCGCTGGGCTACTTTACGGGTATGGTGTCGGACGGCTCGGGTGCGGGTGCATGGGGGCGCGATATGATTGCCTCGCCGTCCGTTGGGCAGGCGACCACCATCAAAAACAGCGGCTCGATTGGCGAATACCTCGTGTCGCTCGGCATCAATATAAATAATAAGGTATATATAGGCGCGTCGCTCGGCATACAGAGCGTCAGCATGCGTCGCGATGTCTATTATGGCGAGAACTACACCTACGCCGCCGAACCGTCGCTCGACTACCGTATGGACTACGTCAATTACGACCAGTCGTCGCGCATCAGCGGAGCAGGCTTCAACTTCAAGTTGGGCTTGGTCTATCGTCCGATTGAGGGCTTGCGCCTCGGCTTTGCGTTCCATACGCCGACCTACTACTCGCTGACCTACAAGTACCGCGCAGGCGCAACCTCGCGCGTCAAGTCGCAGACGACCAACCCCGACGGCTACACGCTCGACGGTAACGGCTACATCAATCCGCCGTTCTCGGAGGCTACGGCGCAGTTGGTGGACGACGGTCCCGATTCGTGGGAGTTCATCTCGCCGTCGCGTATGCTCTTCGGCGCATCTTATACGATAGGACAATATGCCGTCATCTCGGTCGATTACGAGCGCGATTGGTACAACGGCATACGGGTTAAAAACTCGCCCTACGGCAAGGGGGCGTTCGACGACTTCGCCCGCGAGAATTTCAAAGGGTCGAACACGCTGCGCGTGGGTGCCGAGGTGCGCATAATCCCGCAACTCGCTCTGCGTGCCGGCTACGGTCTGTGGACGGGCGCACTCAAAGACAAGGAGTCGATACTCTCGTCGCCGGCGGTCCGCCGTACCGATTATGTCGGCGCAGGCTTGGGCGTGGCATTCTCGAAGGCGTTCTTCATCGACCTGACCTACCAATATATGCGCAATCGGCTGACCGACTATAAGACATTCTACGCTTACAGCACCGACGGCGGCAGCGAGGAGTATTCGAGCCCGACCTTTGCCACCAAACTCCGCAAACACTCGGTTATAATGACGCTCGGATTCCGATTTTAGCGACTGTGGCGGGCGCGCAGTTGTTGCGAATCGCTCTGCTCCAAAAAACTAATCGCTAATAACTAAAAAATTACTACCTTTGCACTTTGGGTGCAGAGGTAGTTTTTTCTGTGCCTGCGAAAGACGCAATAAATAATAACGCAATAGATATATGGCAGTAGAACTTAAAAACCTGACCAAGTCCGACGACAACTACTCGCAGTGGTACAACGATTTGGTCGTAAAATCGGGACTTGCCGAGAATTCGGCAGTCCGCGGCTGTATGGTCATCAAGCCTTACGGCTATGCAATATGGGAGAAGATGCACGACGCGCTGGACGCAATGTTCAAGGCTACGGGGCACCAAAATGCCTATTTCCCGCTCTTTATCCCGAAGTCGTTCTTCTCGAAGGAGGCTCACCACGTCGAGGGCTTCGCCAAGGAGTGCGCCGTGGTTACGCACTACCGTCTGAAAAACGACCCTGACGGCAAGGGTATCGTCGTTGACCCCGATGCCAAGTTGGAGGAGGAACTCATCGTCCGCCCGACGTCCGAAACGATTATCTGGAACACCTATAAGAATTGGATTAACTCCTACCGCGACCTGCCGATTCTCTGCAATCAGTGGGCAAACGTCGTGCGCTGGGAGATGCGTACGCGTCTGTTCCTGCGTACCGCCGAATTCTTGTGGCAGGAGGGCCACACCGCCCACGAAACCCGCGAGGAGGCACAGGAGGAGGCTATGCGTATGGTTATGGTCTATAAAAAGTTCGCCGAGGAGTGGCTCGCACTGCCGGTGATTGTGGGCCATAAGTCGCCTAACGAGCGTTTTGCAGGTGCCGAGGATACACTGACCATCGAGGCTCTGATGCAGGACGGCAAGGCTTTGCAGAGCGGCACATCGCACTTCCTCGGTCAGAACTTCGCCAAGGCATTCGACGTGAAGTTCGCCAACCGCGAGGGCAAACTCGAATACGTTTGGGCAACATCGTGGGGCGTATCCACGCGACTGATGGGCGCGTTGATTATGGCTCACTCCGACAATAACGGTCTTGTGTTGCCGCCGAAGGTCGCACCGGTGCAGGTGGTTCTCGTGCCGATTTACAAGGGCGAGGAGCAACTCGCAGCCGCTCGCGCCCGCCTGAACGAGATTGCCGACGGCCTGCGTGCCAAGGGCTTGCGCGTGAAAATCGACGACCGCGACAATGTGCGTGCGGGCTTCAAGTTCGCCGAGCACGAACTCAAAGGCGTGCCTGTCCGCTTGGCTCTCGGTCAGCGCGACATCGAAAACGGCACCATCGAACTCGCCCGTCGCGATACGCTCGAAAAGGAGACCGTTCTGCAGGAGGGACTCGTTGAGCGCGTTGCAGGCTTGATGGATACGATTCAGCAAAACATCTTCGATAAGGCTCTGGCGTTCCGCAACTCGATGATTACGCGGGTCGATACTTGGGACGAGTTCGTCGATGTGCTAAACAACAAGGGCGGCTTCATCTCTGCCCACTGGGACGGCACCGTCGAGACCGAGGTCGCCATCAAAGACGCCACGAAGGCTACAATCCGTTGCATTCCGCTCGATGCCGTGCAGGAGGAGGGCAAGTGCATCTTCACGGGCAAGCCTTCGCACCGCCGCGTGCTTTTCGCCCGCAGTTACTAATTGAAGGTTGAAGGTCGAAGGGTGTCGGTTCCGCCGACACCCTTTTTTAGTGGTTAGTGAATAGTGGATAGTGAGGAGTGGGTAGTGGGTAGTGGTCAGTGAATAGATAGTATTCTGCAAATAAAATAAATCGTCATGCCACACGCGCCACACGGCGCGTGAGTTGGCATCTACCTCTGTTAGTGTTTAGTGCATAGTGATTAGTAGGTAGTGCTTTTGTAGTGGCTATTGCCACTGCAAATAAGACAAATAAGTCATTGCGAGGCGCGTAGTGCCGTGGCAATCTACCATTGTTTAGTGAATAGTGAGGAGTGGATAGTTTTTAGGAGTACTAGGAAAAATAACAACAAAAAACCGTCCTGCTATCCTAGAACTCATAGTTCTCCTAGAAACAGGCGAGTGATTTTGTGTTGGGGGCGAGAGGATTTGCCGAAGATTTTTGAGGGGTTTTCGTTTGTCGAGCGAGGCGTATAGCGGTGGCTATATAACGAGCAAGACAAGCGAAAACAGCCAAAGAGAACGACAAAGACCGACGCGCCCAATACAAATCAATCGCCAAGCACGTGATATGCTTCCCGTTATATCCACGTTATACCCCCCCCGTCATACCCAATCGGGGTAGTACTACCCAAATACTACCCCAATCACTACCCCAATCGACGAAAAAAAATCAACCGAATGATTTTTATTGTTGCAAAAAATGATGAACATTTCACCGACACTTTTTGTCGTTTCGGCGGAGCGTAACGCAAAGACAACGAAAGCGATAACCCCTCGCAGAAGGGGCTGTGAAGCCGATTTGCCACTATGATAACGTTC
>JBNMLI010000070.1:0-7270 GCA_050874765.1 Alistipes sp. | reverse complement strand
TAGTAATTTATTGCAATTATGATGCACTCGCGCGCAGCAAAAATTCGGCGGGGATATTGCGTATGACGGAAGGTGTTGCGCGTGCCGGCTTTTCTATGAGGTCTATTAGAGCAGGCAGGTTTTTATTTCGTAGTTCTCGCAGGACTGCTATATCTCCTAAAACTCTTAAAAACTATCCACTGACCACTATCCACTAATCACTTAACAACGGTAGATTGCCACGGCGCGGTGCGCCTCGCAAAGACTTGTTTATTTGATTTGCAGTGGCTACTCGCCACTGCAAAAAGTAAAAACAAAAAAAACGCGGACTTTCAGTGGAAAGCCCGCGTATCGATTATCGATAGGTTACCCTATTTCGTAAGTGCCTGCTCGACAGCCACAGCAACGGCTACCGTTGCACCGACCATCGGGTTGTTGCCCATACCGAGGAAGCCCATCATCTCGACGTGAGCCGGAACCGACGACGAGCCTGCAAACTGTGCATCGGAGTGCATACGACCCATCGTGTCGGTCATACCGTAAGATGCCGGACCTGCCGCCATGTTATCGGGGTGCAGGGTACGGCCCGTACCACCGCCCGAAGCAACCGAGAAGTACTTTTTGCCGGCGAGCGTGCGCTCCTTCTTGTAGGTACCTGCAACAGGGTGCTGGAAGCGGGTCGGGTTGGTCGAGTTACCCGTGATGGATACATCGACATCTTCCTTCCACATGATAGCAACGCCCTCGCGGACATCGTCGGCACCGTAACAGCGAACCTTCGAACGCAAACCGTCCGAGTAAGCGGTCTCCTCTACGATTTTAACCTCGCCCGTGTAGTAGTCGAACTCGGTGCGAACGTAGGTGAAGCCGTTGATACGCGAGATAATCTTCGCAGCGTCCTTACCCAGACCGTTCAGAATCACGCGCAACGGATTCTTGCGCACTTTGTTTGCCATCTCGGCGATTTTGATTGCGCCCTCGGCAGCGGCAAACGACTCGTGGCCCGCAAGGAATGCGAAGCACTGCGTCTCGTCGCGCAACAGGCGGGCAGCCAAGTTACCGTGGCCAAGACCTACCTTACGGTCGTCGGCAACCGAACCCGGTATGCAGAATGCCTGCAAACCCTCGCCGATAGCCTCGGCAGCGTCGGCAGCGTTCTTGCAATTCTTCTTGATTGCGATGGCGGCACCTACAACGTAAGCCCACTTTGCGTTCTCGAAGCAGATAGGCTGCGTCTCCTCGCACATCTTGTAAGGGTCGATGCCCTTCTCGGCGCAGATGTTCTTTGCCTCTTCGAGGCCGTTGATACCATATTGTGCAAGCACAGCGTTGATTTTATCGATTCTGCGCTCATAACTTTCAAATAAACTAGCCATAATTTCCTCTAAATTTTTGGTTTAACAATATGGTTTACTCCTGACGAGGGTCGATATATTTGACAGCCTCCTTGAAACGACCGTACGAGCCTTTGGCCTTCTCCAAAGCCTCCTTCGGGTCGATGCCCTTCTTGACGAAGTCCATGAACTTGCCCATGTGAATGAACTCGTAGCCGATAACCTCGTTGTTCCTGTCCAAGCCCATACGGGTGCAGTAGCCCTCTGCCATTTCGAGGTAGCGGGTACCCTTGGCAAGCGTACCGAACATCGTGCCGACCTGCGAACGCAAGCCCTTGCCGAGGTCTTCGAGCGAAGCACCTACGACCAGACCGCCCTCCGAGAAAGCCGACTGGGTACGACCGTAAACGATTTGGAGGAACAACTCGCGCATTGCGGTGTTGATGGCATCGCACACGAGGTCGGTGTTCAGAGCCTCCAAGATGGTCTTGCCCGGCAGAATCTCCGATGCCATGGCAGCCGAGTGAGTCATACCCGAGCAACCGATGGTCTCGACCAAAGCCTCCTGAATAATGCCGTCCTTGACGTTGAGCGTAAGTTTGCACGCACCCTGCTGCGGAGCGCACCAGCCGATACCGTGAGTAAGACCGGAGATGTCCTTAATCTCCTTTGCACGAACCCACTTTCCCTCCTCCGGAATCGGAGCGGACGGGTGATTGGCACCCTTGTTTACGCAGCACATCTGCTGCACTTCGTGTGAATAAATCATAGTCTTTGAGTTTAATTTTTGATATTAAGTCGAAAAAATAATAGTTCTATAATTTTCACTGCAAATATAGTACAAATTATGGGACTTGCCGATGCCGCAGGCAAAATTATTTGCTGCTATTTTGTCCGCCGATATGTCGTTATCGGAATTTGCCGCCGCATTTGCTGCGATTGTGCAAAAATAGATGCGGTACTGCGCCGTCGGGTGCAGTACCGCAAATGTTGTGGAAGAGTGGCAAGACCTCTTACAGACCCCAGTCGGAGGCTGTGAACGAATCCTTCGGTGCGTTAGGCACGTTAGGGAAGAAGGTCAGACCCGTCAGTTTCTCGACCTCGGTAACGGGGTACATATCGTTGGACGATGGTTTGTGCTGGTGGTTGCTGTAATGGCCGAGGATAAATGCCACGCACTGCAACTCGTCTGCCGAGCATTGGTCAACAGCCTTGCCCGTGTTGCCCTTCTTGGTGCGCAACAGCACTTTATACCACGCCGTAGGCACTTGGAAACCGCTACCCGTTTTGGCATTGACGGTCGTGCCGTACTTATCCGACCACGTTTTGAATACGCAACCGATGACCTGATAGAGCGTGTCGGCGCAGAGGTAGGTATCGACCTTGTCTTCGAGGTTGTTCCATGCACCGCCGCCCGTATTGAAGCCGCTCGAAAGTTGCGCTCCGATGTTGGAGTAGTAGAACGCCTGTTTGTTGGTCGGCACCGACACCGTGCGGTCGGACGAGCCGACCATGTGCCCGCGGGTGTAGCCGCTGAACTTGCTCGTCTGCGAGAACGGAATCTTCGGGTCGTTGGTATAGGCGTTGTTGCGACCCGAACTGCCGAGGTAGCACTTGTGCATAGGCGCAGCCACCCATACAGGGTGCATCATACTGCGGCTGTAACACGACGAGAAGTTGCGTATCGTGGCAGCATCGGCGCGGAACGTATGCGAGTAGTAGTAGTCGGCGTTGGTGTCCTCGATGCCGTTATTGTCGGCATCGTGCTGCGCAGGCAACTCGAACCAGCGGTATTTGTATTCGCTTGTCGGCTTGGACGAAGCGTCGCGGATTATGAACGATGCCACCTCGCTCTTGTAGGTATTGCCGTCGCTCATCTGCGCATAGATGTAGTAGTGGTATGTGCCGACGCCGAGGGTCGTCAGTGTGATTTCGGGTTCTGCCGACGTACCGCAATCATGTTCGACATAGGAAGTTGCGGTAGAGAGTTTATAGGCTATACCCGACTTGACAACCGACAGTTGTTGCGAATTGAAATCGATGTCTGCCGACAGCGTCGCCTTACCGTCCTTTGCCGTAGCCGACGATGCGCCCTCGACCGAAGCGGTCAAATCGACGAATTTCGGCGCATTCGGCTTAACGGGTGCGCTACCGCCGCAATAGACCGTAATGTCGGTAATGCGGCACACTTTGTCTGCCGAACGCAGGTAGAGTTGTTTGAGGTGGTAGTCTGCCAACTCGATTTTGGTGCTTGCTCCGCCACCCTTTTGCGTGAAGAGCATCGAATCGGAACTCGACGATGTGCAGACCGCAATGTCGCCCGTATAGCTCTCGGTCGTGTTGAAGACAATCTCGCTAATTTCGCCGGCGAACTCGGGAGTACCGATGTAGGCGACTTTGCCGCTGTTGATTTGCATCGCATGACCCGTATCGTAGCAGCAAACCGTCCACTCGCCGAAGGAGTTGGTGTAGGTTTTGGGCGAGCCGTATGCCATCGACGTACCGGAGGCCTTGACCTCGGCGTAGGTGAGTGTAGCCTCGGTCGGTTCGACCGCTGCCTGACGCTCCGCCTTTGTCAAATCGACATTGAAGTCGTAGTAGGTGTTGCGCGCGATGTTCTTGGCGTAGGTGCAGGTATATGCCGCTTGGTCGGTCGTGATGGTCAGTTTGCCCGTATAGTTACCCGGTGCGACGACCATATAGATGCTCTTGCTCTTGTCGAGCGTGGTGCCGACGGTGTATGCCGTACCGAGGTCCACATCTGCCTCGGTCAGCGTATAGCCCGAGATGGCAAGCGAGGAGGAGTCGGTCAGCGCGGTCATATCGAAGTTGAACGTACCTGCCAACGGAGTGTCGGTCGTGGTGTAGGTGATGCCCTGCACATGCTCGCCCGCATACTTGCTGCTTGCGAAGATATTGACGCGCACTACGCCGCCCAAGGCGTACATCGTAACCTCTTGCGCCGTGGCACTTGCCGACAGCGACACCGGCATAGCCACCATAGGCATATTATCGACCTCGAACACGCCTGCCTCGGTCTGCGTCTGCTCGTCGGAGATTTCAAACTCCACGTTGCGCGGCATAATGTTGGCATTGTCGCGCGAATAAGGGAAATAGACATAGAGTTTGTCGCCCTCGGCAAACGGAGCCGTCAGCGAGCAGTAGGCTGCGCCGTCGCGCAACTCGACCGCCGATTCGGCGTTTACGGTAGGGGTACTCGACATAATGTAGGTGCCGAGCACCTCGTCGCCCTCCCAAGCATATTTGCCCTCGTTGAACAGGACGCGCGTCTGCTCGTCCAAATCGACACGGAGGGTCAGCAAGCGACCGCCTGCGGGCAGAGCCGCTTCGGTGTTGCGTGCGCACGACCATGCGCACAAAGTTGCAACCGCAACAAATGCAAAATAGATAAGTCTTTTCATCGTGCAGTCCTCCTACAAATTATCTTCGCCGCCATACTCCGGCTGTTCGAATCCGCCCGAGATTGTAAATCCGCACTCCATGCGAATCTGCAATGCCTTCATTGCGGGCGCAACATAATGTAATTTGTTGTGTATCATAGTTGTTTGTAAAGCCTACAAATATAAGAAATTTATATCAATTACCGATAATTTTACCCGCTTTTTTTTCATTCGCCCCCTCTGACGCCTATTCACGCGGGTAGCGGAAGAGTATCGACAGCACCACCATAGCGCCCAACAGCGCAGGATAGTAGAGGTGAGGAAGTATGGCGACGGGCGACACCGAAGCCAAGCCCGAAGCCATCAGCATCTGCGCACCGTAGGGGATTACGCCCTGCACGCAGCACGAGGCGGTGTCCATAAGGCTGGCACTGCGACGTGCCGGCACACCATAGCGGGCGGAGATGTCGCGAGCGATGGGTCCGACGGTGATGATGGCAATCGTGTTGTTGGCGGTGCAGAGGTTTGTAAGTGCCGAGAGGGCAACGATGACCGCTTCGGCACCGCGCCGACCCGAGATGCGGCGCGTGAGTGTGCGTATGAGGTAGTCGAATCCGCCGCCGACCTTCACCAAGTTCATCAGTCCGCCTGCGAGCAGCGTTACGACTATAAGTTCGCACATACCTGCCAATCCGTCGCCTGCCGCCGTGAAGAGCGACAGCGAGGTGAACGCTCCGCACCACAGTCCGATGGCATCGGTGATGACGATGCCGAGGAACAGCACTGCCAGCACATTCATACCCGCCAATGCGCAGACAATCACCACTATATAAGGCACAGCCTTGAACCACTCGACCGCGTCGGGTACGGCTACCGCACCCGAGGTCATATTGCCGAAGAGGTAGATGCCGAGCGTCAGCAGAGCCGCGGGCAGGACTATTATTATATTGGTGCGGAATTTGTCGCGCATACGGCAACCCTGACTCTGCGTAGAGGCGATGGTCGTGTCGGAGATGAACGAGAGATTGTCGCCGAAGAACGCACCACCGACGACAATCGCCACCAGCCACGCCGTTTCGCACCCCATTTCGTCCGCCAAGCCCGTAACGATAGGCGTAAGTGCGACAATCGTGCCGACCGATGTACCGACCGACATCGAGATGAAGCAGGCAGCGACGAAGATGCCCGCAGGCAGGAAGTTGCTCGGCACGAAGCGCAGGGTCAGTTGCACCGTCGCATCGACCGCGCCCATATCCTTTGCCGAGGCGGCGAAGATGCCTGCCAGCACGAAAATCCACACCATATACATAATGTTCGGATTCGCCGCACCCTCCGAGAATACTGCGACACGGTCGGCAAACCTGTGGCGCGGAGTGATGGCGATGGCATAGACCGCCGCGATGACGAAAGCCACACCGATGGAGATGCGGTAGAAATCGCCTGCCAAAAGCGCGCCGACCAAATAGGCAACAAGCAACACCGCGATGGGTGTGAGCGACAATATGCCGCGTCCGTTATCCGAAAGTTTCATAAGCAACAGTTTTTCAAGAAATAGATTTTTGCCGCACTACCCTACTGTGGCAACGCCATAGGCTTCGGCATAGATGCGGTCGCGCACCCGCTCGAACTGCTCGGCAGTGAGCCGTCCGCCGTGCGTCATAATGTGCATCAGCACGCCCTCGAAGCCCGCCTCGTAGGGTGGCTGGGTATATGCAAAGTCGGCGACCTCGAAGCCGTGGCGGCGGTAGAAGTCGATGCGTCTGCGCTCCAAATCGCCCGTCGGCAGTTCGGCCTCGATGACGGTCATACGCCCCTGCGCAGCGGCGGTCAGAGCGTCGATAACCTTGCCTCCGACTCCGCCGCAGCGGCACTCGGGCAGTATGGCGAGGTGTTCGCCATAGACGAACGAGCCGAAATCCCACCAAGTGATAAAACCGCAGAAACGTCGCGTCGCATCTGCGTCTGTATCATTGCGCAGAGCCACAGCCACGCAGAGCCGACCGCTCTCGGCAAGCGCGCGCATACGCTCGACAGACCGTCGCTCCTCGGGCGGAAATGCCGTCAGGTAGAGGCTCTCGACCATTTGCCACAGCGCACGGGCTGTGCGAGGCGTTATTTTCTGCAACTCAATCACGGCACAAAGATACTAAATCCCGCGCCCACAAGCAAACATTGCGTCCAAGCACAAAAAACGGCACCCGCCCGAGCAGAAAGGCGGTCATTTTGCCGCACCGCTTCCAATAGAAAGGCGGTCATTCCGCCCCGACTGTAACAAAAAAAACGGCACCCGCCCGAAAGAGCGAGTGCCGAATCGTTTATAAACGCCTTGCGTCGTTAGAACGAAGCGAAGGTATTGTTGTTCTTGCCGTCGGCATCGGTAGCGTAAGTAGGCTGGTAAACCTCGTAGCCACCGTAGATGTACTGCAAGAAGTTGTCCTTGGTGAGCGTAACGCCGTTAACCGAGCCACCCACACCGTTGCCGCTGAGAGTGAAGGCAACAATCTGCGGAGCCGTAGGAGTGATGCTCGAACGGTGGCGGCAACCGAGAATCGAACC
>JBNMLI010000069.1:0-7272 GCA_050874765.1 Alistipes sp. | reverse complement strand
CGGTTATTTCTCTGTGTATAAGGTTAAGGAGAAAGATGTAAATAAAATGGATAAAATACTACTCGACAATAAAATTGTAAATAGGGAAGACCTAAGAGATTCTGATATTAAATCTTTATTCAGTGATATTTTATATGATAATATAAGTAAATACAGAAGCAAAGAGAAACCTATTCTGTGTGATGCATCGGCAGGACATATCAAATCAATCCTTAAAAATGGTGGTGGCAAAATTGATTGCGATTATTATGTAGGCAATTTGAATATGAGTGCACAAGATGGCGCATTATTATTTCTCAATAATGAGCAGCACCCGTTGGAGGAAAGTATGAAAGGTAAGATAGAGGTATATGATATAAACAAATCATTATGCAAATATATCAGGGATTATCTTTGCAAACAATGCATTACCGCCGATACTCTTTTCCCGAATCAAAACGCAATAGCACAAAAGGCATTTAGATCAATAGTGGAATTAAAATAACTTATAATCAAACACACATTATGAAAAAAACTATTATTTTCTTCGCAATGCTCGCTTGCGCGGCATTTGCAAATTGTTCCAAAAACGACGATGCCGGTACAGGCAGCGAAACGAAGTTTCCAAAAGACGTTGCATCGGCGATTACGGATATTGCATTTCGTCAATACTGTTTCGAGCATTTTGATGCAAACAACGATGGCGTCATTTCCAAAGATGAGGCTCTTGGGGTAAATGTCATTGAATTGAGTGATATGAATATATATAGCCTTGCAGGACTGGAATACTTTACGAATTTGCGTGAGCTGAAATGCGACAAACTAAAAATAACGGAGGTAGATATAAGCAATAATTCAGTGCTGTCTAAGTTCGAGTTTCATAATTGTCATGAGTTGAAGAATGTAAAGTTATCGGAAAAATTAAATACTATTCCGTATCGTGCGTTTTATGGTTGCACAAGCCTGCCAAGCATTACAATTCCGGACAGCGTCAAATCTATTGAAGCAAGTGCATTCTTTGATTGCACCGGACTAAAAAGCGTAACGACAGGTAAAGGCTTGATATCTATTGATGATAGTGCATTTAGCAATTGTACAAACTTGGAAAAATTCTATGGAGAGTCTGCTTCTAATGATAATTACTGTTTGGTATTGAATGGCGAATTGCGATACATTGTCAGAGTGGGATTTCCATCAAGATACACTATTCAAAACGGCATTACCTCTATTGGCGAAAAAGCATTCTATTATTGCAACAATTTGCAAAGTATCACAATTCCGGACAGCGTTACTTCAATTGGAACGAGAGCGTTTGATACTTGCAAAGTATTAACAAATGTCGTATTCGGCAATGGTATTAAAACAATCGGAGAGTGTGCGTTTATCAATTGCACAGGTTTAACAAGCGTTACAATTCCCGACAGCGTTAATTCGATTGCAGCTTCTGCATTCAGCAGTTGCTCGGGACTTACTAATGTTACAATTGGTAGAGGCGTTACAGTCATTAGTAGTTTTGCATTTGTTAATTGTTCAAGATTGCAACGCGTATATTGCCGACCTACTACACCTCCTAAATTGTATGATAATTCTACGTTTGCTTATGCATCGCTTAATGAGATATATGTACCCCGCGCTTCTGTAAGCGCATATAAAGCCGCCCAAGGGTGGAGCGAATACGCTTCACAAATAGTCGGATATGATTTCGAATAACAATTCTGCGTTTTTATCATACAAAACCGCGCCCATTGTGGCGCGGTTTTGTCCTATTATGCGCACCGTCGAATGCCTTGCGGGAGCAAAACTATTGCGGTGTAGCGATAAATTTTCGTATATTTGCGGGATAATCTGCCGCAAGAATGGAGGATAGCATAAAAATAACGGGTGCAAGGGTTCACAACCTGAAAAACATAGACCTCGAAATTCCGCGCAACAGCCTCGTCGTAATCACGGGCTTGTCGGGTTCGGGCAAGTCGTCGCTCGCTTTCGACACAATCTATGCCGAAGGGCAACGCCGCTATATGGAGACGCTCTCCACCTACGCTCGGCAGTTCATCGGCTCGATGGAGCGGCCCGATGTCGATAAAATCACTGGATTAAGCCCCGTGGTTGCCATCGAGCAGAAGACCACCAACAAGAATCCGCGCTCGACCGTAGGCACGGTAACCGAAATCAACGACTTCCTGCGACTGCTCTTTGCGCGTGCTGCGCGTGCCTACTCGCCTGCGACGGGCGAGCCAATGGCGCACTACACCGACGAGCAGATTTGCGACCTGATAATCCGCGACTATGCCGACCACAAAGTGGCTCTGCTCGCACCAATCGTCAAGAGCCGCAAGGGCCACTATCGCGACCTGTTCGAGTCGTTGGCAAAGCGCGGCTACATCTACGCCCGCATCGATGGCGAGATACGCGAGTTCGGTGCAGGCGAGCGGCTCGACCGCTACAAGACCCACTCCATAGAGTTGGTCATCGACCGTCTGACGGCGGGTGAGCCGACGCGCGAGCGCATAATGACCTCGCTCAAAGAGGCTATGCGGCAGGGCAAGGGGACTATGGCGTTGCACGACTACGCCTCGGGCGCGATGCGCTACTACTCGCGCCACCTGATGTGTCCAACGACGGGCATGGCATTCGAGGACCCCGAGCCTAACACCTTTTCGTTCAATTCGCCCAAAGGGGCATGCCCGCGTTGCAACGGCTTGGGCGAGGAGGCGGTGTTCGACATCGAAAAAATCATACCCGACGACAAACTTTCGATTCGCGACGGCGGCATAGCACCGCTCGGCAAGGCGCGGGCAAACGTGCTGTTCGCCATTATCGAGGCACTCGGGCGACGCTACCGCTTCACGCTCGACGACCCGCTCGGCACGATTTCGGCAGAGGGCATAAATGCGATACTCTACGGCGACCCCGAACCCGTAACGGTCAATCTGAACGACTTTTCCTATCAGCGCGGTGTGCAGATGCGCCAATGGGAGGGCATTGCCGACTACATCAACGAAACGCTGGCGGGCGACGACGAGGATTCGCGCCGTGGCGAGAAGTGGCGGGCGCAATTTGTTGTCTATCACAAGTGTTCGCTCTGCGGCGGCACACGCTTGCGCGAGGAGTCGCTCAACTTCCGCATAGGCGACAAGAATATAGCCGACCTCTCGGCGATGTCGATTGAGGCATTTGCGGAGTGGACGAAGGGGATACAATCGCTTATGAGCGAGCGCGAATGGGCTGTGGCGCAGGAGATTGTTAAGGAGATTCGCGAGCGGCTGCGCTTTTTGGTCGATGTTGGGCTGGGCTACTTGTCGCTCGGTCGCGCCACACGCACGCTCTCTGGAGGCGAGAGCCAGCGCATACGCTTGGCTACGCAAATCGGCTCGAAACTCGTAAACGTACTCTACATTTTGGACGAGCCGAGCATCGGTCTGCACCAGCGCGACAACCGCCGACTGATTGACACACTGAAAGAGTTGCGCGATGCGGGCAACTCGGTCATTGTCGTCGAACACGACGAAGATATGATGCGCGCCGCCGACTTTATCGTCGATGTAGGCCCGAAGGCGGGTCGCTTGGGCGGCCACATCGTTGCGGCAGGCTCGTTTGCCGACATACTCAAATCCAATGGCATCACCGCCGACTATTTGAGCGGCAGGCGGCGCATCGAGATTCCGCAGACACTGCGGCAGGGCAACGGCACAAGCATCGTCATTCGCGGAGCGCGCGGCAACAATCTGAAAGGTGTCGATGCGGAGTTCCCGCCCGGCAAGTTCATCTGCGTTACGGGCGTGAGCGGCTCGGGCAAGTCGTCGCTCATCAACGAAACGCTCGTGCCGATTCTCTCGCGCGAGTTGTACCGCTCCTACAAGCGTCCGCTGGCATACGACAGCATCGAGGGCATCGAGAATATCGACAAACTCGTCGTTGTGGACCAGTCGCCGATTTGTCGCTCACCGCGCAGCAATCCCGCGACCTACTCCAACGTGTTTGCCGACATTCGCAAGTTGTTCGAGCAGACCCCCGATGCGCAAATCCGCGGTTTCAAGGCGGGGCGATTCTCGTTCAACGTGAAGGGCGGCAGATGCGAGGAGTGCAAGGGCGCAGGCGTGCAGACCATCGAGATGAACTTCCTGCCCGATGTCTATGTGCAGTGCAAGGCGTGCGACGGCAACCGCTACAATCGCGAAACGCTCGAAGTGCGCTACAAGGGCAAGAATATCAACGACGTACTGAATATGACCATCAATATGGCGGTCGAGTTCTTCGAGCCGATTCCGTCGATTTACACCAAGCTCAAAGCCATACAGGACGTCGGGCTGGGCTATCTGACGCTCGGTCAGCCGTGTACGACGCTCTCGGGAGGCGAAAGCCAGCGCATCAAGCTCTCGTCGGAACTCGCCAAGCGCGACACGGGGCGCACGCTCTATGTGCTGGACGAGCCGACGACGGGTCTGCATTTCGAGGACATAAGGCTTCTGCTGGGCGTACTTAACAAGTTGATAGACAAGGGCAATACGGTCATCGTAATAGAACACAACCTCGATGTCATCAAGGTTGCCGACCACATTATCGACATCGGACCCGAGGGGGGCGAAGCGGGTGGCGAAATCATCGCCACAGGCACACCTGCCGACATCGCCGCATGCAAACGGAGTTACACGGGGGCATTTTTGAAGGAGATGCTCCACGCTAACCGATAATTCACTTTTTTATTAACCAAATTCATTTTCAACGATGAAAAAACAACCGATTAACGGGAAACCGATTCCCTGCTTCAAGCGTTGGTTGCGAGCGAACTACGCAGTATTCGCAAGCCTCCACCGCACGGTAAGCATCGGCGTACTCGCAATCGGAATGTCGATTCTCGTGCTTGCGGCAGAGGAGGCCGCCGCGCAGACCGACACCGTATTCGTATTCGGCAACACCCGAATCGATGAGGTCGAGGTCGTCGGGACAAAACAGAGTCCCTCGCGCAGCATACTGCCGCAAACTCCCGTATTCAATCGTTCGGTCGAAGCCGCCGCGCCGCTCTCCACTTTGGAGGAGGCACTGCGCGTCAGCCCCGCGATTGATGTGCGCGAGCGCAGTGGCAAAGGCACGCAGGCCGACATTTCGATTCGCGGAGGCTCCGCCGACCAAACGATGATGATGCTCAACGGCATCAACTTTACAGATGCACGCACGGGACACCAGTCCCACGCGCTGCCCATCGACCTCGACTGCATTTCGGGCATCGAGTTAGTCGATGGCATCTCGGGTGTGGGTGCCTACGCGGGCGCAATCAACGTGCGCACGCAACCGCTCTACCCTACCTATCTGCGACTTATGCTCGAAAGCGGACAGCACGGTTATTTCTACTCGAATCTCTCGGGTGCCGTAACGCGCAACCGCTTCTCGCTCTTTGCCGCAGGCTCGTTCCGCCGCAGCGACGGCTACACCTACAACACCGATTTCCGCAACGCCAACGGCTATCTGCGTATGACCTACGATGCCAAGAAGGCGGGATTTTTCGACTTTCAGGCGGGTGTGCAGGGTCGCCGATTCGGCTCCAACGGCTTCTATGCCGCCTACAACCGCGACCAGTTCGAGCAGACCTCGACGGCACTCGGCTCGTTGCGATGGGTCAAGGAGTTCGGACGCGTCCGACTGACGGCAGACGCAAGTTACCGCAAGAATTTCGACCGCTACGAGTGGAAGCGCGGCACGCCGACCAACTACCACAACACCGACAACGTGGGTGCAGAGTTGTGGGGCGATGTGCGCTGGTGCGCAGGTATCACCTCGCTCGGAGGCGACTATATGTATCACCACATTTTCAGCAGCAACCTCGGTGAGCCGATGACCTCGCCACGCGGGCACTACAAGCGCGAGAAGTCGCGCCACGTCGGCAACATGTGGCTGCGCCACGTCAAGCAGTGGGAACGATTCGATGTCGCAGGCTCGGCGGGCGTAAGCTTCACCCCCTACGGCACATCGGCATTGTGGGCAATCACGGGTGCCTACCACACGGGCGGCTGGCGCGTAGATGCGGGGGCGGAGCAGTCGATGCGACTGCCGACCTTCACCGACCTCTACTACACCTCGGCGGCACAAATCAACAACCTCGACCTCGTTCCCGAGCGGGCAATCACTTACCACGCGGGTGTATCATATACGCGCGAGCGGTGGTTTGCCAAGGTGCAGATTTTCTACCGCGACGGACGCAACGTGATAGATTGGGTATGGCGCGACGAGATTGAGGTCGGCGGACAGACACTCTACAACAAGTGGCACTCCGAGCAGCAATCGCGCCTCGGCACCTTCGGCGTGGAGGCATCGGGCGGCTACACTGCCGACAAGGGTGTCGTGCGCCGCGCCACGCTGTCGTACGGTTACCTGACCACGTCGCGACTGAAAGATGTGAAGACATCGAGCGTATTCGACTATATGCGCCACAAGTTGTCGGCATCAATCGAGATTCGCCCCGTCAAGGAGTTGTCGTTTGCCTTTACGGGCACGCTCTACGACCGCTACGGCTCCTACAATGCCTATCTGCGCGATAAGGCGGGCAACCTCCTTTACGACGAGAACGGCAAGATGCGCACCGAGCCGCGCGACTTCAAGCCCTATTTCCTGCTCGATGCACGCATTCGCTACGAGGTCGGTCCCGTTGCCCTGCATATCGACTTGGCAAATATGACCGACACGCGCTACTACGACTTCGGCGGACTGCGTCGCCCCGGCTTCTGGCTCACCGGCGGCGTGCTCTTCTGGCAGGGAATTATCCTTGCCGCCGTGCTGCTCGTGCTCACGCGCTGGGTCAAGCAGACGAAGAACTGGCACCCCATCGTGTTCATCGGACTCTCCGCCCTCGTGGGCGTGGTGTTCCGCTTTGCGGGCGCGTAAATGCAAAAAGAAAAAGCAGCCGGCCGGCTGCTTTTTTTGCTGCGTGCCTTGCTCAGTCCTCGCTCGCGATGTGGCTGGCGATGCGCTGCATGATCATGTCGAGCGCGACGAGGTTGTGCCCGCCCTCGAGCACGATGATGTCCGCGTACTTGCGGCTCGGCTCAACGTACTGCTCGTGCATGGGCTTGACGGTCGTGAGGTACTGCGTGATGACGCTCTCGAGCGTGCGGCCGCGGTCGCGGATGTCGCGCAGGGCGCGGCGCAGGATGCGCACGTCGGCGTCGGTCTCGACGAAAATTTTAATGTCGAACATATCGCGCAGGGTCGGGTCCTGGAAAATGAGGATGCCCTCGACGATGATGACCTTGGTGGGGAAGACCTCAACGGTCTCGTCTGTGCGGTTGTGGTCCACATAGG